>NZ_SDZL01000155.1 GCF_004210735.1 Brevundimonas sp. | reverse complement strand
CGCGCGCTCCTCCCCCTGCGCAGCTAGCGCAGCGCTGGCGAGGCGGCGTAAGATCGCCCGCCAGCAAGGGACGCGTCTCATGGGCTTCTACTCCCGTTTCATCGCCCCCGGCCTTATCGATTGCGCCTGCGGGGCCAAGCCCGTCGCCTATCAGCGCCGCAAGATCATCCCGCAGGCCAGCGGCGTCGTGCTGGAGATCGGCGCGGGCGGCGGCCGCAACTTTGCGTTCTATGATCGCGCCAAGGTCTCCCGCCTCATCGCGCTCGAGCCCGAACCCGGGATGGTGAAGCGCGGACGCGCTCGCGCGCCTGAAGGCTTGCCCATCGAATGGCTTGAACGCGGGGCCGAGACGGCCAATCTGCCGCCCGCCTCAATCGACACCATCGTCACCACCTACACGCTCTGTACCATCCCCGATGCCGTCGCCGCGCTCGCCGCCCTGCGCCCTGCGCTCAAGCCTGATGGCAAGCTCCTGTTCTGCGAACACGGCCTCGCGCCCGATGCAGACGCCGTGAAATGGCAGAAGCGCATCGAGCCGATCTGGCGCCCGCTCGCCGGCGGCTGCCATCTCACCCGCGATGTCGACGTTATGCTGGCCACGTCCGGCTGGCGCATCGAAACAGCGGATCGCATGTATCTGCCCGGCACGCCGCGCTGGGCCGGCTACAATGTCTGGGGCTCGGCCCGCCCGGCCTGAGCCTGCACAGCCTTCAGGCGCCCGGTTCCTGACCGCCCGGTTGTTTGGCAGGCGGCGCCCGCCCACGGTGCACTCCTCCGCTCCCCAAAGCCGTTTTTTGTCGTCTTCCGCGCTTGGCGGTTGCGACTCTCCGGCGAATGCGAGCCGATCCTTCCGACGCGAGTGCAGGCCCATGCACTCCGCCACGCGCGGACGGCGCGATGCTGGAGGACAAAACCCATGAGACATCCCGACACGATTCCCGAATCCACACCCGCCGCCACGCCGGCTGCGGAAACGCCCGCCACCTCGCGCCGTGCCCTGCTGCGCGGCCTCGGCATGGCCAGCGTCGGCGCCGCGGCCCTCGCCGCAGGCTGCTCGAAGAATACAGC
>NZ_SDZL01000154.1 GCF_004210735.1 Brevundimonas sp. | reverse complement strand
ATTGTCGACTCGCCGGTGAACCCGCCCGACACGCCGCGTCGTGGCCCGCCGCCCGTGCACGGCACGAAAGTCTATCCGTCTCTTGAGTCTGCGCTCGCCCGTTTCCGCCTCGCCCCGCCGCAGATCTGCGAGAACCACTACGCGCTCGACTACATCGCGCGCTGGTCGCTTCGGAAGGCGCCGCTCAAGGATGGATCAGGGGATGGCTGGGCCTGGAAGTTCGACCCGTCGATCTGGCAGCGCTTCACCGTCTCGCGCCCGCCGCAGGAACTGCTGAAGGAAACGCGCTGCCGCATCGCCCTGTTCAAGGGCGACAAGTCCATTCTCTGGGACGCGGACGTGCGCGACTACATGCGCGGCCTGCTCAACAAGCAGGTGCCGTTCATCGAAATCCCCGAAGCACGCCATCACGTCATGCTCGATCAGCCGCTCGCCTTCGTGGCCGCCCTGCGCACGCTGCTTCAGGAATGGCGCTATTCGACGTCTGACCGGATGGTCCCGCCCAACCGGGCCTGACATCTCAGGATGGCGGGTGGCCACGCAGAGCTGCGTGATTCCCGCGCTGAGCGCCGGAAATGCCCTGCCGGGAGACTTTCCGGTCCGTGTTTCGGACCGGCATCGGGGCAAGCCCGGCCACTGCAACCAGCCTCCCCGCGCCCGGCGCGGCAGGAAATCCCCGGAAAAGCCGAATCGGGCCGGGGTATGCGGCCTTTTCGGCGCTTTTCTTCTGGCGGCGATCCCGCTACACCGTGGCCCGCTTAGGACCTTCAAATCGCTGGGAGATGACTCGCGATGGCGCATGTTGAACCGACTGGCCCGATCGTTACGCCGCCGGCCCACACCGACGCGTATATGGATATGTCGGCCCGCCGTGGCATGTGGTCCGGCTTTGGTCACTTCACGACCTGGGGCTCGATGCTCCTGATCCTGACGGTTGGTTACGCCACCTTTGTCATCACCATGGGCGTTCCGTGGATCGGCGCCCTGATCGGCTTCGCCGTGTTCGGCGTCGCCGTCGGCCTGCTGATGAACATGGGCGGCGCCTGGGTTGCGACGGTTGTCGGCCTCTG
>NZ_SDZL01000047.1 GCF_004210735.1 Brevundimonas sp. | reverse complement strand
CCGTCAAACCCTGACCGCCGCGACCCGTGCGTCGATACTCATAGGCTGACGACCGCTTGCCGAAGCCGGTTTCGGTGACGGTCAGGATGAACTGTTCGGCCGCGCCCAGAGCGGCGATGCGTTCCAGCGACAGGGTGGCTTCGCCCACGGCTTCATCGTCGGCCTCGGCGGGCGTCTCGTCCTCGGACTCGCCCGCCGCCTTGCGCATGGCGTTGGCGTGTTTGACATAGGCGGCGCGCTCTTCCGGCGTGGCGTCGACGCGGCCCAGCACGGCCATGGAGATGACCTCGTCGCCGGCTTGCAGGCGAATGCCTCGCACGCCGGTCGAATCGCGGCCCTTGAACACCCGCACATCGTCCGCCTTGAAGCGGATGGCGCGGCCCAGGGCGGTCGTCAGCATGACGTCGTCCTCGCCGTTGCACAGAGCCACACCGACCATGCGGTCGCCGTCTTCCAGCTTCATCGCGATCTTGCCGGCGCGGTTCACGGTGGCGAAGTCGCTCAGCTTGTTACGGCGCACGTCGCCCGACTTCGTCGCGAACATGATGTCGTAGTTGGCCCAGTCCGCCTCGTTCTCGGGCAGGGGCAGCACATTCATGATGCTGTCGCCCGGTTCGATCGGCAGCAGGTTCACGAACGCCTTGCCGCGCGACTGCGGATTGCCCAGCGGCAAGCGCCAGGTCTTCAGCTTGTAGGCCTTGCCGTTGGTGGCGAAGAACAGCACCGGAGTGTGGGTCGAGGCGCTGAACACCCCGGTGATGGCGTCCTCGTCCTTCATCGACATGCCGGACTTGCCCTTGCCGCCGCGATGCTGGGTCCGATAGGCGTTCAGGGCCACGCGCTTCACATAGCCGCCGTGGGTGACGGTGACGACCATGTCCTCACGCGGGATCAGGTCCTCGTCCTCCATCTCGGCGTCGCCTTCACCGATCAGGGTGCGGCGCGGCACGGCGAACTGGTCCTTCACCGCCAGCAGGTCCTCGCGGATGATGGCGATGACGTTCTTGCGGTCCGACAGGATGGTCAGGTGGCCCTGGATGGTGTCGGCCAGGCCGCGCGCCTCGCCGAAGATGTCGTCACGGCCCAGGCCGGTCAGGCGCGACAGGGTCAGCGCCAGGATGGCGCGCGCCTGCTCGTCCGTCAGGTTCAGCTTGTCGCCGTCAACCACAAGACTGCGCGGGTCGGCGATCAGCTCGACCAGCGCCATCATGTCGCCCACAGGCCACGACTTGGACTGCAGCCGCTCGCGCGCCTCGCTCGGATCGGCCGAGCTGCGGATGATGTGGATGACTTCGTCGATATTGGCCACAGCGACGGCCAGGCCGACCAGCACGTGACCGCGATCGCGGGCCTTGGTCAGTTCGAACTTGACCCGGCGGACCACCACCTCTTCGCGGAAGTCGAGGAAGGCCTCAAGCAGTTGGCGCAGGCCCATCTGCTCGGGACGGCCGTGGTTCAGCGCCAGCATATTGACGCCGAACGAGCTTTGCAGCGCCGTATAGCGATAGAGTTGGTTCAGGATGACGTCGCCCGAAGCATCCCGCTTCAGCTCGATCACCATCCGCATGCCCTGACGGTCCGATTCGTCGCGAACGTCGGAAATGCCTTCCAGACGCTTCTCGCGCACCATTTCGGCGATGCGTTCGATCAGGGTCTGCTTGTTCACCTGGAACGGCAGTTCAGTGATGACGATGGCCTCGCGATCCTTGCGGATCTCCTCGACCGAGGCCTTGCCACGCACGATGACCGAGCCGCGCCCGTCGCGCAGGGCGTTGCGCGGGGCTGTGCGGCCCATGATCTCGCCGCCGGTGGGGAAGTCGGGGCCGGGCACGATGTCCAGCAGGGCGTCGTCCGACACGTCCGGATCGTCCAGCAGCGCCACGGCCGCGTCCACGACCTCGCCCAGATTGTGCGGTGGGATGTTGGTCGCCATGCCGACGGCGATGCCGCCCGCGCCGTTGACCAGCAGATTCGGGATCCGCGCCGGCAGGACGACGGGCTCCAGCTCCTTCTCGTCGTAATTCGGCTGGAAATCGACGGTGTCCTTGTCGATGTCGGTCAGCAAGGCGACCGCCGCCGGGGCCATCTTGGCCTCGGTGTATCGCATCGAGGCCGGCATATCGCCGTCAACCGAGCCGAAATTCCCCTGACCGTCGACCAGCATCAGCCCCATCGAGAAGGGCTGCGCCATGCGCACCAACGCCATATAGACCGAGGCGTCGCCGTGCGGGTGGAACCGGCCCAGCACGTCACCGACCACGCGCGCGCACTTCGAATACGACCGCTCGGGCGTCATGTTCAGGTCGTGCATCGAATACAGGATGCGACGGTGAACCGGCTTCAGACCGTCGCGGGCGTCCGGCAGGGCGCGGCTGACGATCACGCTCATGGCGTAGTCGAGGTAGGAGCGCCTCAGCTCGTCCTCGATCGAGATCGGCGAAATATCGAGATCGGCGCCGCCGGAAGCAGCGTTGGAATTGTGGTCGTCGGTCAAGGAAATCAGGCTTCAGATGGCCGGAATCGGAACGTGATCCGCTATAGGGGTTTCTAGCATCCGGGCGTGGACGTGGCAAAGCCGCGTGGGCGTCCGCGTCGCCCCACGAAAGGACCTTGATCGATGCGCCTCGCCCTTCCCGTCGTCACCGCCCTGATCGCCGCGCCGCTGGCTCTCGGCGCTGTTGCGGCCACCGCCCAGAACGCCGATCCGCATGCCGGTCACGCCATGCCCGCCGCACACGACGCCCATGCCCGCGCCACGCCGGGCGAATCGGCCACGGTGACGCTGAAGAACGCACAGGGCGCCGATATCGGCACGGCCGTCCTGACTCAGGGCGCGACCGGCCTGTTGATCCGCATCGAGGTCACAGGCCTGACGCCCGGCTGGCACGGCGTCCACATTCATGCGACCGGCCAGTGCGAGGCGCCGTTCACCTCGGCCGGCGCCCACATCAACCATGGCGACCCGAAGAAGCCGCACGGTCTGCTGAATGCCGAAGGTCCCGATGACGGCGACCTGCCCAACATCCACGCGGCGGCCGACGGCAAGGTGATGGCCGAGGCCTTCACCACCCACGCCCGACTGGCCGCTGCGGGCCCGGGTCAGTGGCTGAAGGATCAGGACGGCTCGGCCCTGGTCATCCACGCCAACGCCGACGACCACGCCAGCCAGCCCATCGGTGGGGCCGGCGATCGTGTCGCCTGCGGCGTCATCGGCGCCTGATCCGGAACGCCCCTTCCGCTCGGCTTCGGGGTCGGGAGGGCGCCGCCAGCAGCGACGCATCGCCACGCCCTCCAAGCTGCGCTTGATAGCGCAATAAAATCAGCGCCTTGAGCACCTCGGACACCGCCTTGACCTTGTGGCCCCTCGCCTATAGGTTCCGCGCCGAATTCAGACCTCGCCGCGACATCATGTCGAGGCGCTGAGCGCACAGGCCATGTCCCCTACGAAGGAATCGCGCGAAGAGGCGATCAAACGCCTCAACAAGAGCGCATCCGAACTGGAGGCGCGGTCGGCGACCGCCAAGTCGGCCGAGCTGGCGGCGCATGCCGTGACCAGCCAGGCCTACAAGATCATCGCCGAATTACTCGGCGGCGTGCTGGTGGGTCTGGCGATAGGTTTCGGCGTCGACCGGTTGTTCGGCCTGACGCCCTGGGGTTTGATCGGCGGGGTCCTGTTGGGCTTCGCCTTGTCGTTGTGGATGGCGCGCCGGACGGCCAATCGGCTGATGGCGCAGGCTAAGGCGCAGGGGGTCACGGCGGAAGCCATCCCCTTCGAGGAAGCCGGCGAAGACTAACAGGAGCGAAAGGCCCGATGGCCGATCCGATTCATCAGTTCCAGATCGTCAAGGTCGTTGATCTTCCCGACGTCACCATTCCGGGCGTCGGCGTGGTCGACCTCGCCATCACCAATTCGCACATCGCCATGACGCTGGCATTCGCCGTGATCGTGGGCTTCCTGGCCATGGTGACCTCGCGTCCGCAGGTCGTTCCGGGCCGGCTTCAGGCCGCCGGCGAGTCGATGTTCGGCATGATCGACGGTCTGACCGACTCGATCATCGGCCACGAGGGCCGCAAATATTTCCCGTTCGTCTTCACCCTGTTCACGCTGATCCTGGCGATGAACATCCTGGGGATGTTCCTGACCTTTACCGCCACCTCGCAGCTGGCGGTCACGGTGACCTTCGCCATCATCACCTTCGGCCTGGTCCTGGTGGTCGGTTTCGCCAAGAACGGCCTGGGCTTCTTCAAGCTCTTCTGGCCGATGGGCGCGCCGCTGCTGCTGCGCCCGATCGTTGGCGCCATTGAGTTCGTCTCCTTCCTGCTGCGCCCGGTCACCCTCGCCCTTCGTCTGTTCGGCAACATGCTGGGCGGTCACGTGGCGCTGAAGATCTTCGCCGGCTTCGTGGTGTCGCTGGGCGCCCTGGCGGTCGGCGGCGGCATGGGTCTGCTGGCCCTGCCGGTCGCGGCCCTGTCGATGGGCATGGTCGTCGCCCTGACCGCGCTGGAGTTCCTGGTGGCCTTCCTCCAGGCTTTCGTTTTCGCCGTTCTGGCCTGCATCTATCTCAATGATGTGGTCAACCTGGACCATGCCCACTAAGGGTTCGGACCAGTCTTCTCACCCCACCCAACCAACTCAGAACTAGGAATACACATCATGGACGCTGAAGCCGCCAAGTACATCGGCGCCGGCCTGGCCACCCTCGGCATGATCGGCTCGGCCATCGGCGTGGGCAACATCTTCGCCCAGTTCCTGGCGGGCGCCCTGCGCAACCCGTCGGCCGCCGCTTCGCAAGTCGGCAACCTGTTCGTCGGCGCCGCCCTGGCCGAAGCCCTGGGCATCCTGGCCTTCGTGCTGGGCATCCTGATGATCTTCGGCTGATCGGCTACGCCCGAACGCCTTTCCAAGGCGGCGCCGTCGGGCCGAGGGCTCGCGGCGCCGCTTTCATTACGATTTCCGACAGACGGTCATGGTCACCACACCCACTCCAGTCGAAGCGACCCCGCACGGGGCTCCCGCGGACCTGCATGCCGGGACCGCCGCACCCGAGGCGCACGGAACCGGCGGCCTGCCGCAGTTCGAGTTCGCCCACTGGGGCGGGCAGATCGTCTATCTGCTGTTCCTGTTCGTCGTCCTGTACATCCTGATCGCCAAGGTCTTCGGACCGCGCCTGCGTCGGGTGCTGGACGAACGCGCTGACACCATCTCCACCGCCGTGGCCACCGCCCGCTCGGTCCAGGCCGAGGCCGCCGATCAGGCCGCCGCCGCCAAGGCCGAGGTCGAGAAGGCCCGCGCCGACGCCCGCGCCATGGCGACCGCCGCCAAGACCCGCGTCGCCGAGGAAGCCCAAACGCGCCACGCCGCCGATGAAGCCGCCATCTCGGCGCGCATTGCCCAGGCCGAGGCCGTTATCGGTCAGACCCGCGACGCCGCCATGGCCAATGTCTCCACCATCGCCTCGGACACGGCCCGCGCCATGGTCGAGCGCCTGACCGGCCAGTCGGTCACCGCCGCCGAAGCGACCGCCGCCGTCAAGGGAGCCGTCTGACATGAATATGTTCATGGATCCCCATTTCTGGGCCCTCGACAGCGCTGAGCTGTGGGTCCTGATCGGTCTGGTGATCTTCCTGGGCATCCTCGCCCTGGTCGGTGTGCCCAAGCTGGTCGGCAAGGCGCTGGACGACAAGGCCGCCAAGATTCAGGGCGAACTGGACGAGGCCGCGCGGCTGCGCGCCGAGGCCGAGGCCCTGCTGGCCCAGATCCGTCAGGAGAAGGCCGAGGCCGAGGCTCAGGCCGCCGAAATGCTGGCCGCCGCCGAGGCTGACGCCCGTCGTCTGGAGACCGAAGCCAAGGCCAAGCTGGAAGAAAGCCTGGCCCGTCGTCAGGCCCTGGCCGAGCGTCGCATCGCCCAGGCTGAGGCCCAGGCCTCGGCCGACGTGAAGGCCGCCGCCGTCGAACTGGCCGGGAAGGCCGCCGAGGACATCCTGGCCGCTCGTCTGGCCGCTCAAAAGGCCGATCCGCTGGTTGACGGCGCCATCGCCCAGATCGGTGATCGGCTGAACTGATCCGGCCCCAGGGCTGAAATGATCAAGGCCCCGCCGTCGCCGGCGGGGCCTTTTTCATGTGCCCGTTCCGTTGTCAGTGCGCCGGAGCGCCGACGATGTGCGGATGCAGCTTCTCGCGTCGGACCAGGCGCGCATAGACATTACCCAGGACGATACCGAAGACCGCATGGGTGGCCAGCATCCAGGCGATACTGGCGAAGCCGGCCTGCCCCGAGAACATCCGGGGATTGCCGAACATGACGACAGCCAGCATCAGCAACACCCAGGCGCCGACGGCGAACAGGATGCCCTTGGTTTCCGGGGTATCGGTCGGCAGGCGTGGACACAGGATGCCGAACAACCCGCCCAGCACCACCGTGCCGATAACGAAGTGTGCGATCCAGCCGACAGTAAGGTTGCCGGGCATGCCGATCATATAGGCGACAAGATTGGGAAACGGATCGACCCATGGGCCGAACATCACATTGACCGCTTCCAGTACTGACACGACCACGGTGGCGGCAAAGCCTGCGATCATGCCCTTTTTTACGCGTGACATCATGACGACAGCGCCTCCCAACGCCTGTTGTTCGTGCTGATTACGCGAGGGGAAGCATACGCCTGTCCGCAAAAAGGGAAGCGTGCATTTATTCACATTCCCGTGCGCGGCGAAAACCGCGCTCAGGCCGCCCGTGAAGGTCGTGTCAGCGGAATATCTTGCGCAGGAAACGACGCGTCTTGCGGCGCGCCCGCACCAGGATCCGGCGGCGGCGCTTGACCAGCACTACCTTTTCAGCCCGCAGGGCCTGCTGCCAGAAAACCGGTGCGATCTCGGGATTGCGACGCAGCAACCGGCGGAACGGATAGACGTAGCGCGGACGTTTATGCTGGGCCCGGATAAACTGCCGTTTGGCCCAGTAGGAGTTGCGCAAAACAAAGACGAGGCCCAGCGCGATCACCGGAATACCGCCGGGGCCCGGCAGGGGCGCGATGATGATGCCCAGCAGGATGATGACGAAGCCCAGCGCCATCATCGCCATGCGCCGGATCCGGCGCAGCAGACCGGGCCGCTCTAAGCGGGCGCGGCTGGCGGTCAGATCGAAGGTCAAGGCGAGACTCACAGCGTCAGGGCTCCGGGGAGGACACTTCACATATGGGAAGCGTCTGGGGCCTAACGGTGGCGAACGGGTGAAAGCTCCGTAACAGTTGCGCAATTGCCGTGGCCTGTGCCCGCCGGGTCACGGCAGGCACAGGGTGGGCAACTGGCTATTCGGCCGCGATGTTGGAGCCTTCCGGGGCCGACCAACGCAGACGCGGCGAGCGGGCGGCGCGGGTTTCATCCAGACGGCGCAGCGGCGCATGGAAGGGCGCCCCCTTGAACCGTTCGACGTCGCCGGCTTTCGCGGCCTCGGCCAGCAGGCGCATGGCGTGGATGAAGCGGTCCAGCTCGGCCTTGGATTCGGTCTCGGTCGGCTCGATCAGCATGGCCCCGTGGACGACCAGCGGGAAGTACATGGTCATCGGGTGGAAGCCCTCGTCGATCATCGCCTTGGCGAAGTCGAGCGTGGTGATGTCCGTGCCCTTCAGCCACTCGTCATCGAACAGGGCTTCGTGCATGCACGGGCCGTCGGGGAAGGCCGGGCTCATCAGGTCCTCGAGGCGGGCCTTGATGTAGTTGGCGTTCAGCACCGCGTCCTCGGCCACCTGACGCAGGCCGTCCGAGCCGTGGCTCATCATGTAGCTGAGGGCGCGGACATACATGCCCATCTGGCCCTGGAAGGCGCACAGGCGGCCAAAGGCTTGCGCAGCCTCGTCTTCCTCGCGCTCGACCAGCTTGTAGCCGTCAGCGCCCGCCACGACCCACGGAGCCGGGGCGAAGGGGGCCAGAGCGGCCGACAGAACCACCGGACCCGCGCCCGGGCCGCCGCCGCCGTGAGGCGTCGAGAAGGTCTTGTGCAGGTTGATGTGCATGGCGTCGACGCCCAGGTCGCCCGGGCGCACCCGGCCGACGATGGCGTTGAAGTTGGCGCCATCGCAGTAGAAATAGGCGCCCGCCTCGTGCGTCAGGCGGCTAATCTCCAGGATGTCGCGTTCGAACAGGCCGCAGGTGTTGGGGTTGGTGACCATGATGGCCGCCACATCCGGACCCAGCTTGGACGCCAGGTCGGCCACGTCCACGCGGCCGTCGTCGGTCTGGGCGACCTCGACCACCGAATAGCCGACGAAGGCGGCGGTGGCCGGGTTGGTGCCGTGGGCGCTGGTCGGCACCAGCACCTTGCGGCGCTGCTCATGCTCGCCCTTGGCTTCGTGGGCGGCGCGGATGGCCATCAGGCCGCACAGCTCGCCGTGGGCGCCGGCCTTGGGCGACAGGGCGACGGCGGGCATGCCCGTCAGGGTCTTCAGCCAGTGGGCCAGTTGATCCATCAGCTCCAGCGCGCCCTGAACCGTCGATTGCGGCTGCAGCGGGTGGATGTCGGAGAAGCCTGGTAGACGCGCCATCTTCTCGTTCAGGCGCGGGTTGTGCTTCATCGTGCACGAGCCCAGCGGATAGATGGCCAGGTCGATGGCGTGGTTCTTCTGGGACAGGCGCACATAGTGGCGCATGGCCTCGGGCTCCGACAGGCCGGGCAGACCGATCGGGTCACGACGGACCAGGTCGCCTAGGTCCGACCCGTCGGTGGTGGGTTTGGGCAGGTCAACGCCGGTCTTGTTCCAGCCGTCGCTTTCGAAGATCAGGCCTTCGTCCTGCAACAGGCCGCGCGCGCCCGTCAGGGTCGGGTGCTTGTAGTCGTTGTCCGGCGTGGCGTTCGGCGTGGTCGGGCGGCCGACAGTGTTCATGGTGCTCATGGTTCTATCTCCGCTCAGTCCGCCAGGACCTTGGCGAGCGCGCTCGCCAGGATCTTGATGTCGGCGTCCAGGGTGGTCTCGGTCGCGGCGACCAGCAGCACATCGTTCAGGCCCGCTTCCGGGGCCAGACGGCTGTAGGGCACGCCCGCCAGGATGCCGTTGTCGGCCAGGGTCTGCACCACGTCCGCGGCGTTCTTGGGCAGCTTGACCGCGAACTCGTTGAAGAAGCGCGGCGTCAGGATCTCGACGCCGGGAATGGCGGCCAGGGCATCGCGGGTGGCGACGGCCTTCTCATGGTTGAGCAGGGCCATCTGGCGCAGGCCCGTCTCGCCCAGCAGGCTCATGTGGATGGTGAAGGCCAGGCAGCACAGGCCCGAGTTGGTGCAGATGTTCGACGTGGCCTTGTCGCGGCGGATGTGCTGCTCGCGCGTGGACAGGGTCAGGACGAAGCCGCGACGGCCGTCGGC
The DNA here is from genome assembly GCF_004210735.1 of Brevundimonas sp. GTDB lineage: Bacteria > Pseudomonadota > Alphaproteobacteria > Caulobacterales > Caulobacteraceae > Brevundimonas. The sequence goes on along the minus strand of NZ_SDZL01000047.1, from coordinate 11,910 downwards.
GTCGACCGTTTCACCGCAATAACGGCCGGGCGTCTGGCGCAGCAGCTTCTCGCGGGTGGCGAACAGGCCGATGTAGGGACCGCCGAAGTTCAGGGCGTTGCCGATCGACTGGCCTTCGGCCGCGACGATGTCGGCGCCCATTTCGCCGGGCGACTTCAGCAGGCCCATCGACACGGCTTCCGTGACCACGACGATCAGCAGGGCGCCGGCGGCGTGGGCGGCCTCGGCGATCTTGGTGACATCGGTGGCGGTGCCGAAGACGTTGGGGGTCTGGACGACGACGCAGGCCGTGTCCTTGTCGATGGCGGCGATGACGGCGTCTTCGGCGTCAACGGCGGCGGTCAGGGCCTGGGTCTCGACGCCAACGGCGTGAACCACGGTCTCGGTCGCCTTGACGTAGTGGGGATGCACGCCGCCCGAGATGACGGCCTTGTTGCGGCGGGTCACGCGGGTGGCCATCAGCACGCCCTCGGCCATGGCGGTCGAACCGTCATAGAGCGAGGCGTTGGCGACCTCCATGCCGGTCAGGTTCGCGACCTGGGTCTGGAACTCATAAAGGTACTGCAGCGTGCCCTGCGCGATTTCCGGCTGATAGGGGGTGTAGCTGGTCAGGAATTCCGACCGCTGGATCACGTGGTCGACCGTGGCCGGGACGTGGTGCTTGTAGGCGCCGGCGCCGCAGAAGAAGGGCACGGTTCCGGCCGTGGCGTTCTTGCCCGCCATGGCCGAAAGGGCGCGTTCGACCTCCAGTTCGCCCGCCACGCGGGGCAGATCGACAAAGCCGTCGCGGCGCGCGGCCTGGGGCACGTCGATGAACAGGTCGTCGATGGATGCGGCGCCGATGGCGGCCAGCATGGCCTCGCGGTCGTCGGGCGTCAGGGGGAGATAGCGCATCTTACATCTCTTTTCCGAACAGGGCGTCGGACAGCCGCTGGAACAGCGAACGTTTCGGACGGGGAGGCAGGGATACAGGCCGGTCGCGGGCGATCTCGATCATGACGACCCGGAACCAGTCGCCGAAGGCCGCACGATCCGCCACGAGAACGGGCGCGGCGTGACCGCCCTCGTTCTCGGCCAGGACCGCGCCGGTCGACGGCAGGGCGCAGGTCGGCGCCGTACCGCTGGAGATCGAACCGCCCTGCCCCATCGTATTGATGGACACGAAACAGGCGGTGCGTTCGGCCACGGCGTAGGTCAGGTCGATCGCCGCCTCGCGCGCCTCGTCCAGCTGCAGATAGGCGCCGCTCTCGCTTTCCAGGATGTCGAAGACGATCTCGGTCCCGTCGTTCAGACGCAGATCGTAATCGCCTTCCTCGCCCAGCCAGGCGGCGTCGCAGTCGCTGACCACGTCCCTCGCCGCCGCCGCGAAGGCGTCGGGCGACGGCGTCCGGTCGGACGGATAGAGCATGATCAGCGGCGACATGCGGTCTTACAGCGTGGTCAGGTACTGGTCGTAGGCGGCGCGGTCCATCAGGGCGTCGATCGCCGAGGCGTCCGAAACCTTGATCTTTGCGAACCAGCCTTCGCCTTCGGGATCGGCGTTGACGGTCTCGGGCGCGCTGGCCAGGGCGGCGTTGCCCTCGACCACTTCGCCGGCGACCGGAGCATAGACGTCAGAGGCCGCCTTGACGCTTTCGACGACGGCGAAGCTGTCGCCGACCGACACGGTCTTTCCGGCGTCCGGGGTCTCGACGAACACCACGTCGCCCAAGGCGTCAGCAGCGTGCCTGGAGATGCCGACCGTGGCGACGTCGCCTTCGAGGCGAACCCACTCGTGATCCTTGGTGAAGCGCATCTGGGAAATCCTCAGGCTTTGGGTTTGCGGTAATAGCGGGTGGCCACGAAGGGGGTGGCGACGACTTCGGCGGCGGCGGGCTTGCCGCGCACGATGACCTTCAGGTCCGTGCCCGGTTCGGCGAAGGCCGGCGGGACGTAGCCCATGGCGATGTTGTGGCCGAGCGTCGGCGACGGGCCGCCCGAGGTGACCGTGCCGATGACGTTTCCGTCAGCGTCGGCGATTTCGGCGCCCTCGCGGGCCGGGGCGCCTTCCTTGACGTGCAGGCCGACGCGCACGCGGGACGGGCCCTCAGCCAGTTCCTTGAGGATGCGGTCGGCGCCGTTGAAATCCGCGCGCTCCTTGCGCGACTTGGACAGGGCGAAGGTCAGGGCGGCCTCGACCGGGCTGGTCGTGGCGTCAACGTCGTGGCCATGCAGCGGCAGGCCGGCTTCCAGACGCAAGGAATCGCGCGCGCCCAGGCCGATAGGCTTCACCCGCGCGTCGGACAGCAGCAGGTTCCAGATGCGTTCGGCGTCCGCCGCCGGGACCGAAATCTCGTAGCCGTCCTCGCCCGTATAGCCCGAGCGCGAGACGTAGCAGTCGACGCCGAACAGCATCAGCCGGCCGCTGTCCATGAACCCCATCTCGGCCAGCGCCGGCTCGTGCTGCGCCATCACCTCGGCCGCTTCCGGCCCCTGAATGGCCAGGAGGGCGCGGTCCAGCACCTCCAACTTCGCATCACCCGACAGCTTGGCGCGCCAGAAGGCGAAATCCTGGTCCTTGTTGCCGGCGTTGACGACGACGAACAGGCCCGAATGGTCCGGCTTGCCCGCCATCAGGTCGTCGATGATCCCGCCCTCGGCGTTCAGCAGCAGGGAATATTTCTGCCTGCCCTCTTTCAGGGCCTGATAGTCGCCGGGGACAAAGCGCTCGAACTGCGCGATCGCGTCCTCGCCGGTGATGCGGCACTGGCCCATGTGCGAGACGTCGAACAGGCCCGCATGCTCGCGGGTCCAGCGGTGCTCGGCCAGCACGCCCTCATACTGGACCGGCATGTCATAGCCGCCGAAACCGACCATGCGGGCGCCCAGCGCGCGGTGCGCGGCGTTCAGGGGGGTGGTCTTCAAGGCCTGGTCGCTCATGTCGGCGTCTCCGGGTCGCGGGTTGCGGCGATAGCTTCGCCGTCGTCGCGCCCCCGCTGTCCTGAAGCCTGAGAGATTCCGACCAGCCCCGAATCGGGATCGGCCTTGCTCCGTCGGCGCGCCCCCGGACCACAGGGTCCTGAGCGACTTTCCAGCGTCCGTGCGCTTTCGCGGTCCTTTTGCCTGAGCGTTTCCGGGGCGGTTGCGCCTTCGGCTCCGAAGGCCGTCTTCGACCTTCGATCTCTCCCGCGAGAGCGTTCGACCTAAGGCCCCGACTCCCGGCCGGAGTCAAGCTGAACGAGCGGCGTAAGCGTCCACTTCTGCGATGCGCGCCGCCTTTTCGGCGTCGGACAGGAAGCTGCCCTGGAAGCTGTTGCGGGCCAGTTGCGCCAGCTGTTCGCGGGTCAGCCCCACGGCCCTAGCCAGTTCGGCGTAGTTGGCGTTCACATAGCCGCCGAAATAGGCCGGGTCGTCCGAGTTCAGGGTGACGTGCAGGCCCCGGCGCATCATCTCGGGGACCGGGTGATCCTTGAGATCCTTCACCACGCACAGCTTGAGGTTCGACAGCGGGCAGACCGTCAGGGTCATCTGCTCGGCCGCCAGACGGGCGATCAGGGCCTCGTCCTCCATCGAACGGTTGCCGTGGTCCATGCGGTCGATGTGCAGCAGGTCCAGCGCCTCGTGCACATAGGCGGGGGGGCCCTCTTCGCCCGCATGAGCGACGCGCTTCAGGCCCAGTTCGCCGGCGCGGGCGAAGACGCGCTGGAATTTGGATGGTGGGTGCCCGACCTCGGAGGAATCGAGGCCCACGCCGGCGATCCGGTCCAGATACGGCTCGGCCTGGGCCAGGGTCTGGAACGCCGCCTCTTCCGACAGATGGCGCAGGAAGCAGAGAATCAGTCTGGAGGTGACGCCCAGTTCCGCCTCGGCCCGCTTCATCCCGCGGGTCAGGCCGTCGATCACTACGGCAAAGGGAACGCCCCGGTCCGTGTGGGTCTGGGGGTCAAAGAAGATTTCAGCGTGGCGCACATTGTCGGCGGCGGCGCGCCGGAAATAGGCGAAGGCCAGATCCTCGAAATCCCGCTCGGTCCGCAGCACGTCGGCGCCGGCGTAATAGATGTCGAGAAAGTCCTGCAGGTTCGAGAAGTCGTAGGCCGCCCGCACGGCCTCGACGCTGTCGAAGGGAATGGCGACGCCGTTCCGCTGGGCCAGTTCGAACATCAGTTCGGGCTCAAGACTGCCCTCAATGTGCAGATGCAGCTCGGCCTTGGGCAGGCCGGCGATGAAGGCGTCGAGGTCGGTCATGGGGTGCTCCGGATCAGCGCCCCACTCTAACCTACATCCGGTCCGGCGTGTCGATGCCCAGCAGGGTCAGGGCCGTCTCCAGCTGGTGCAGACTGGCGGCGGCCAGGGCCAGGCGCGATCCCTTGATGGCCGCGTCGGGCGCGATCAGGATCGGACAGGCGGCGTAGAATTTCGAGAAGCTCTGCGCCAGCCGATAGGCGTGCTCGGCGATCAGGTGCGGGCCGCGCTTGTCATAGGCGTCGGCGACCGCCTGATCGAAGGCGTCCAGCGTCAGGGCCAGATCGCGTTCGGCCGGTTCGGCGATGACGATGGGCGCCGTCTCGACGCCCTGATCCGCCGCCTTGCGCAGCAGGGATTTCACCCGAACCGACTGATACAGCAGATAGGGACCGGTCTTGCCCTCGAAGCTCATGAAGCGATCAAGATCGAAGACGTAACTGGTGGTCCGGCTGTTCGACAGGTCGGCGAATTTCAGCGCCGCCACGGCCACCTTGTGGGCGATGTCCTCGAACTCGGCCTCGGGCAGGTCGGCGCCCAGTTCGGCTTCCTTCAGGCGTTCGCGCGCCTTGTCCCTGGCCTGGGTGATCAGGTCGTGGAGTTTCAGCACCCCGCCCGCGCGGGTCTTGAAGGGCTTGCCGTCGGCGCCGTTCATGGTGCCGTTGGCGGCGTGCTCCAGCTGGCCCGGCGTGGCGTAGCCGGCCTTGTAGGCGGCGCGGAACACCTGTTCGAAATGGTCGCCCTGACGCTGGTCGACGCAATAGAGGACCAGGTCGAAATCCTGTTCCCGGCGGCGTTGCAGAATGGTGGCCAGGTCGGTCGTGCCGTACATGGCCGACCCCTCGGACGAGAGCAGCAGCAGGGGCGGCAGCTCGCGCTTGTCGCCCTCTTCGACCACGCGAATGATCCAGGCGCCCTGGTCGAACTCGGCCAGACCGCGCGCCTTCAGATCGGCGACCATGTCGGGGATCAGGGGATCGGCGTCCGATTCCCCGTTCCACAGATCGAAGGTGACGCCCAGGGCGCCGAACTCGCGTTCCAGCGCGGTGCGGCTGACGGCGACGAAATGGGCCCACAGGGCGCGGTAACCGGGACGGCCGGACTGCAGCTCGGCCGTCGCCTTGCGGGCGCGATCGCGGAACTCGAGGTCTTCCTTGGCGCGGGCGGCGGCCTGGGGATACAGGCGCTCAAGGTCGTCCAGCGTGACCGGGGTCTCGGTCGGGAACGGACCGGCGTCTTCGGCCATGAACGGCAGACCCCGGCCTTCGTCGGCGCAGGCGACGATCAGCAGGCCCATCTGGAAGCCCCAGTCGCCGAAATGGGCGTCGCCCCAGACGATGTCGCCCCGGAAACGGAACAGTCGCTTCAGGCTCTCGCCGATGATGGACGAGCGCAGGTGGCCGACGTGCATCGGCTTGGCCACGTTCGGCCCGGCGTAGTCGATGACGACCCTTTTCGGCGGATGGCTTTTGGAGGCGCCGGCCATGGTGGCGTCGGCGGCGACCTGGGCCGCGCGGGCCGACAGGGTGTCATCGGCGACTTTCAGATTGATGAAGCCCGGCCCGGCGACCTCGACCGCCGTCAGGCGCGGATCAGCGGACAGGCGTTCGGCGACGCGGGTCGCCAGCTCACGCGGGTTGGCCTTCAGCGCCTTGGCGGCAGCCAGGGCGCCGTTCGACTGGAAATCGGCCAGGTCGGGGCGATCAGAGGCGGTGACACGGGCCAGCGCCGCATCCACGCCTTCGGCGGCGAAGGCGGCGGCTACCGCTTCGCCCAGCGACGTTCTGAGGTCGGTCATTGCGCGGAGGGGGTCGCTTCGACGGGCGACGGAGCCTGGCCGGCGGTGACGCGGAAGCGGCTGCCCGAGCGATTGAACTCGGCCATTTCCGGGGTCACGTCAAAGCCGACGAGGATTTCGAAATTGGCGCCACTGGTGGTCAGTTCGGCGCGGGGAATGACGATGGTGCGCTGGTCCGTCACGGTGACGCGGTCACCGCCGGCGAAGTTGGCGGCCACGTCGATGTATTCCTTGGACAGGATGGCGCGGTTCCGCTCGGTCACCGCGACCCAGTAACGGTAGCTGCGCTGATCGCCCTGGGCCTGAGGACCCTTGCCGAAGTTGAACAGCAGGCCGATGTCCACGGTGATCGGCTCATCATTCCGGTACGAACAGTCAGAATTCACGCCCTCGATCTCACCGGTATAGCCGACGTTGGCGGCCGAGGCCTGGCCTGTCAGCTCCACATAGCGAGCGGCGTCGTAGAGGATCTTCACATAGGGGCACGGGCCGGCGTTGTTGCGCTGACGCAGCGGGGCCAGACGGGCGGGTCCGCGCCGCTCATCAACGATGGTGCCGTCGGCGTTTTCCTGCTGGCCCGGTTGCTGACTCGGGTTCTGGCCCGGTCGGCGGGTCTGCGCCTCGGCGATGGCGGGGAGCATCAGGACCGAGAAGGCGGCCAGGGTGGTGAGGACGCGACGCATCAGGTTCATTTCCGGCAAGCGAAGGGGCGCGCGCGATGGTCGGCGGCCGACCTCGCTACGCTCCCTGCTGATAGCGGCTAAAGCGAGGCGCGGCAAACGCGCGGTGGCGAGGCGGCGGCCGAACGATTAGGTTCGCGCCATGAACGCCCACATGCCGCCCCCTGCCCCCGGTTCGACGCCGCGTAAGATGACCGTGCGTCTGGCCACGCCACGCGGCTTTTGCGCCGGGGTCGACCGGGCGATCCAGATCGTGGAGCGGGCGATCGAGAAATACGGCGCCCCGGTCTATGTGCGGCACGAGATCGTCCACAATCGCCATGTGGTGGAACGGCTGAAGGCCATGGGCGCGGTCTTCGTGCGCGAGCTGGACGAGTGCCCGGACGACCGGCCGGTCGTCTTCTCGGCCCACGGGGTGCCCAAGTCGGTGCCGGCGACCGCCCAGGCGCGCGAGCTGCTGTTCCTGGACGCGACCTGCCCGCTGGTGTCGAAAGTTCACGTCGAGGCCGAGCGGCATCATGCGGCGGGGCGGCACATCATCCTGATCGGCCACGCGGGCCATCCCGAGGTGATCGGCACCATGGGCCAGTTGCCCGGGGGGGCGATCAGTCTGGTCGAGACGACCCAGGACGCCGAGGCGTTCCAGCGGCCGGGTGACGCGCCCCTGGCCTATGCGACCCAGACCACGCTGTCGGTGGACGATACGGCGGGCATCCTGGCGGTGCTGAAGCGGCGCTTCCCGGAACTGCCTGACCCGCACAAGGAAGACATCTGTTACGCCACCACCAACCGTCAGGAGGCGGTGAAGCGGCTGGGCGAGGGTTGCCAGCTGGTACTGGTGGTGGGGTCCAAGAACTCCTCCAACTCGGCGCGGCTGGTCGAGGTGGCGGTGCGCGCCGGGGCCCGCGACGCCCGGCTGATCGACGATGCGGGCCAGATCGACTGGACCTGGTTCGAGGGTGTGGACACGGTCGGGGTCACTGCCGGCGCCTCGGCGCCCGAGCCGCTGATCGAGGCGGTGGTGGACGCCATCCGCGCCCGCTTCGACGCCACGGTGACCGAAGACGACGGCGCCCGCGAGACCGTGACCTTCAAACTGCCGCGCGTGCTGACGGCCTGAAGGCCCGTCGAAGGAACGCCTAGTCTCGAGGTGTCGCTAAAGAGCGATCCCGACTGGCGATCAGGCCACGAGTCATGTCCAGCCGTTGGACAAGATCGCCCACGTCGGGCGGAGTCCCATCCAGCGCAACCAGACGAGCCGTAGCGCCCTCAAAATCTCCGCTTTGGCGAGCGAGATTGGCAAGCACCAATTGCAAATACCACCAATCGGCGGGCTGACTGGCGCGAAGCGGTTCCAGCGCAGCATCCATCAGGGGAGTCAGTTGGCCGACATAGTGCGCGTAGCGCTCCGGATCGTCGGACACCTGCCAAGTCGCCTTGACCAGCGGCCAGAGCGCATCGACCCCTTCACCTTCTTCGCCCATTCGGCCGAGAACGAACCAGAGCACGTAGTAGGAGGCCTCATCCTTGATCGCTTTGTACTCCGGCGTTTCAACGAGGGCGCGGATCCGCGCCTGCTCATCTGCCGAAAAATCAGTCCTGTAGACGGGGAAACGACTGTCGGGACACTGGGGAAGCGGGAGCGGCATGATCCAGGACGCATGCGGCTTGCCGTCCAGAGCCCTCCCGAAGGTGGAATAGGATGCGGTCGCCGTGTAGGTGAAACTGCGCCCATCGACGGGGCACACAACGGTTTCCGTATAGGGCGTCCCCGCCCGCGCTGCGTTCCCCAGTGATCCCGCCAGCAAGGCCAGTGAGGCCATCAGTGCGAGGTTCATATCCGTGCCTTCCTGGCCGCGACCGGGCCGATAAATGCCGCTAATCCTCCCCCACGAAGTCCTGGGCGAATTCGGGCCCGTCGTCGTCGAGACGGGTGAGGAGGTCTTCCTGATCGTCGGCGCGGGAGGGGTCGGGGACTTCGAATCCCACGGGGATGGACAGGTCCAGCAGGCCCGCCGCCTTCATGTCCTGCACGCCGGGCAGGTCGTACAGGCTGGCCAGGCCGAAATGCTCGAGGAATTTGTCGGCGGTGGCGTAGGTGACCGGACGGCCCGGCGTGCGGCGGCGGCCGCGCAGCTTGACGAACCCCATCTCCAGCAACAGGTCCAGCGTGCCCTTGGACAGGGAGACGCCGCGCACGCTCTCGATCTCGGCGCGAGTGCAGGGCTGGTGATAGGCGATGATGGCCAGGGTCTCGAGCGCCGCCTTGGACAGTTTTCGCGGCTCCTCGCGCTCTTCCGTCATCAGGAAGCCGAGGTCCGGCGCGGTGCGGAAACGCCAGCGGTCGGCGACGCATTCCAGTTCGACCCCCCGGCCCTGATAGCGTTCGCGCAGGGCCGAAATGGCCCCGCCGACGTCGGCGCCTTCGGGCAGGCGGCGGCTCAGTTCGGCCGCCGACAGAGGGGCGGCGGCGGCGAACAGCAGCGCCTCGACGCGGCGTTCGATCTCGGCGTGATCGGGTTGGAAGGACAGATCACTCACGGTGTCAGCTCCAGCGGCTGACCGCGCCCGCGCCGTTTCAGGAAGACCTCGGCGAAGGCTTGGGCCTGTTTCACGTCCATGGCCCCTTCTTTCACCAGCTCCAGACTGGCCGACAGGGTCGAGGCGGTGAAGCTGGCCTGGGTGGGGCCGTCGTCGTGGTCGCGACCAAGGCTTTCACGTTTTGGGGCGATCCGCTCCAGCGGGGTCCACTGCTCCAGCCGGGGCAGGACGTCGCGCAGCCAGTCGCGCGCGGCCTCCAGCTGGAAGGCCTCGACCCGCTGGTTGGGGGCGTAGCTGCGCTGCTGCTCGCGGCGGCGCTGGGTCACATAGGCGCTCATCAGTTCGTACAGGCTGGCGTCGATGCGGTCGGAGGGCACGATCACCGTCGCCTCGGGATCGCCGCGCGTGAAGACGTCGCGCTTCAACTGGGGCCGGGCCAGCAGTTGCTCGGAGGCGCGGCGCATCGCCTCCAGCTTTTGCAGGCGAAAGGCCAGGGCGGCGGCCATTTCCTCGGCCGGCGGCTCCTCGCCCTTGTCCTTTTCGTTGCGCGGGATCAACAGGCGCGACTTCAGATACGCCAGCCAGGAGGCCATCACCAGATAGTCGGCAGCCAGGGCGAAGTTGCGCCGCCGCGCCTCGTGCACGAAGGCCAGATACTGTTCGGCCAGCCGGGTGATCGACAGTTTCAGCAGGTCGACCTTTTGCGTCCGGGCCAGGGCCAGCAGGACGTGCAGCGGGCCTTCATAGCCTTCCAGATCAACCACAAAGGCGTCCTGCGCCTCGGCCTGTTCGACCGCCGTGAAGTCCAGATTGGGCTGGAAGGAATCGCTCACAGCACCACCTCGCAGCGATCAAAGCGAATGGGCACAGGATGGGCGGGATCACCGCGACCGTACCGCTTCACCTTGTCCTGGAGTTGCTCGAAGAACGGTGGGGAGCAGATGTCGACTTCGCCTTGTCCAAGCCTGCTGGCAATCCAGAAATACTCATTGAAGGACCCGGCGTCGGTCATACGCGCCATTGCGGCGTCGAAGCCGGGCTCACCTGTCCCTTCGAACAGATCCGCCCTCATGATCCGGGGATGTCCGGAGCGGATATAGACGTCGTGATAGACGTCCAGCCTTTGCTCGATGGTCAGCGTTCGCCAGAGCTCGTCCTGCGCTTTTGGCGGCAAGCCCATCGCCGCAGCAAAACCGGACGAGGGCGCGGGGCAGCCGGACAGACTTTTATCGCAGGGCAGCGCGATACAGCCCGACAGCAGGCCGGCTAATCCTATGATCAGCGCCGACCGCCCTGTCGTCATGCCTGCGCCTCACCCACATCGGGCCCGCGCACGGCGTCGAGGCGGCCGGACAGCAGGGCGTCGAAACGGGCGCGGGCCTCGGCCTCGTCCAGCGGTTCTGGCGTGTGGACGATCCGGGCCAGGGCGACGTCGGCGCGGCGGCGGGCCTGACCCTTCAGCTTGCCGACCCCCTCGGCGACCTGCTGCATTTCATCGAGATCGCCGTTGCAGTGAAGCACGACGTCGCAGCCGGCCTTGAGCGACTGTTCCGCGCGTTCGGTCAGGCTGCCGGACAGGGCCTTCATCGACAGGTCGTCGGTCATGATCAGGCCGCCGAAACCCAGCCGGTCGCGCATCAGGCGGATGGCGGCCCTGGAGATGGTCGCCGGGCGTTTGGCGTCGATGGCGGGGAAGACGACGTGGGCCGTCATGGCCAACGGCATGTCGGACAGGGCCTTGAACGGGGCGAAGTCCCAGGCGTCCAGCGTGTCCAGATCGGTGTCGACCACCGGCAAGTCGTGGTGGCTGTCGGCCAGGGCGCGGCCGTGGCCGGGGACGTGCTTGATCACCGGCAGGACGCCGCCCGCCAGCAGACCCTCGGCGGCGGCGCGGCCCAGCTGTGCGACCGTGTCCGGATCGCGGCCATACGCGCGATCGCCGATGATTTCGTGTGAGCCCGGCGCCGGAACGTCCAGCACCGGGGCGCAGTCGACGGTGATGCCGACCGCGCGCAGATCGTGGGCCATCAGTCGCGCGCCCAGCCGTACCAGCTCGCGCGCGGCGAGCGGGTCGTTGGTCGCCTGCAGATAGGCCGAGGCGGCCGGATATTTGGGCCAATGCGGCGGGCCCAGACGCTGGACCCGGCCCCCCTCCTGATCGACCAGGATCGGAGCGTTCGCGTCGCCGATGCTGTCGCGCAGTTCAGCGGTCAGGGCGCGGACCTGTTCCGGCGTGTCGATGTTGCGCCGGAACAGGATGAAGCCCCACGGCCGGGCGTCGGCGAAGAAGGCCTTCTCCTCCGCCGTCAGGCGATGGCCCGAACAGCCGTAGATGGCGGCGCGCGTCACCTAGCGGACCAGGCAGTCCCGGCCGGCGGCCTTGAGCGCGTCGCAGAAGGCGCGGGCGTCCTCGCGGCTGAGGCCGTTGAAGGTGGTGCGGTAAACGGTCGAGCCGTTCGAGGCGGTCACCTGCTCGACCCGCTTGGTGCGGCCCGAGGCGAAGGCCGGGAAGCGGGCGGCGACGGCGGCGTATTCGCGATCCGCGATCTCTCGCGACGAGAAGGCGCCGATCTGAACCGCCGACGACCCGCCGGCAGATGACGGAGCCGGCGCGGGCGCGGGGGTGGCCGGAGCCTTTTCGGCCGGGACGGGCGCCGGCCACCCCCGCGC
>NZ_SDZL01000046.1 GCF_004210735.1 Brevundimonas sp. | reverse complement strand
GTGACCAAGGAGCCGATCCCGGTCCTGCCGACCGTCCACTACAATATGGGCGGCATCCCCACCAACTATCACGGCGAGGTGCTGACGCTGCGCGACGGCAACCCGGACAGCGTCGTCCCCGGCCTGATGGCCGTGGGCGAGGCCGCCTGCGTCTCGGTGCACGGGGCCAACCGCCTGGGCTCGAACTCGCTGACCGACCTGGTGGTGTTCGGCCGGGCCGCCGGCCTGCGCTGCGGCGAGGTGGTGGACAAGGCGTCGGCGGTGCCGTCGGCGTCCAAGTCGCAGACCGACGCGCATCTGGCCCGGCTGGACCGTTTCCGTCACGCTTCGGGTTCGACGCCCACGGCGCATCTGCGTCTGGACATGCAGCGCGCCATGCAGTCCGACGCCGCCGTGTTCCGCACCGGCAAGACGCTGGAGGAAGGCGTGGCCAAGCTGCGCTCGATCGACGCCGCCGGCGCCGACATCAAGACCACGGATCGCGGCCTGATCTGGAACACGGACCTGATGGAGACGCTGGAGTACGACAACCTGATCGCCCAGGCCGTCGTCACCGTCGAAGGCGCGCTGAACCGCACGGAATCGCGCGGCGCCCACGCCCGCGAGGACTATCCGGACCGCGACGACGCCAACTGGATGAAGCACACCCTGGCCTGGAAGCGGCCGGGCGAGGGCGTCCAGATCGATTATCGTCCGGTGCACAAATACACGATGACCGATGAGGTCGCGTACATCGAGCCCAAGGCTCGGGTTTACTAAGGGCTATCGCAGATGGTTCAGCTCACCCTCCCGCGCGGGTCCAAGCCTTCCAAGGGCAGGGTCCACAAGGCCCCGGCCGGCGCGACAAACGTCAAGACCTACAAGGTCTATCGCTACGATCCCGAGGTGGACGCCGATCCGCGCTGGGACGTCTATGAGGTCTCGACCGACGACCACGGCCCGATGCTGCTGGACGCCCTGATTCACATCAAGAACGAGATCGACCCGACCCTGTCGTTCCGCCGGTCGTGCCGCGAGGGCATCTGCGGGTCGTGCTCGATGAACATCGACGGGCGCAACGCCCTGGCCTGCACCAAGGGCTGGGACGAGTGCGAGTCGCACAACATCACCATCGGCCCCCTGCCCCACCAGCCGGTGGTCAAGGATCTGGTGACGGACCTGAGCCTGTTCTACGCCCAGTACGACTCGATCCAGCCCTATCTTCAGTCCGACGAGCCGGACCCGGAGACCGAGCGGCTGCAGACCCCGGCCGAGCGCGAGAAGCTGGACGGCCTGTACGAGTGCATCCTGTGCGCCTGCTGCTCGACCTCGTGCCCCAGCTACTGGTGGAACCAGGAAGAGTATCTGGGGCCGGCGGCGCTGCTGCAGTCCTATCGCTGGATCTCGGACAGCCGCGACGACGCGACGGACAAGCGGCTGGACGACCTGGAAGACCCGTTCAAGCTGTACCGCTGCCACACCATCATGAACTGCGCCCAGGTCTGCCCCAAGGGCCTGAACCCGGCCAAGGCCATCGCCGAGACCAAGAAGCTGATGGTGGCGGCCAGCCGGAAGAAGACGGCGGCGTGAGGTGAACGGGCTGCGGGTGGTCTCGCTGACGCAGACCTGCGGTCGCAGCCCGGCGCAGTGGGAAGGACGTCTGGATGATGATCGCCCGATCTTCATCCGGTACCGACATGGCAATCTGACGGTGCAGCTTGGCGAGCCGGGAGCCGGGCTGGACGGCGCGCTCGATGCGCCGCCATGGTTCGACCGTGAACTGGTGATCGATGGTGATCATGCAGCAGCGCCAATCGACCGGGTCGCGGAAATCACCGGCCTGATGATTGACTGCACCGTTGAAAGCCTCTGATAGAGCGGCCATGGCGAAGATCACCTACATCGAACACGACGGGACCGAGCACGTCGTCGAGGTCAAGAACGGGCTTTCCGTGATGGAGGGCGCGATCCGCAACAATGTGCCGGGCATCGACGCCGATTGCGGCGGGGCCTGCGCATGCGCGACGTGCCACGTCTATGTCGATCCGGACTTCGCGGCCGAGACGGGCCGCCCCTCGGCGATGGAGGAGTCGATGCTGGACTTCGCCGAGAACGTCGAGCCGAACAGCCGCCTGTCCTGCCAGATCCGCGTCAGCGACGATCTGGACGGGCTGATCGTGCGACTGCCCGAAAACCAGCATTGAGATGATCGACGACCGGCTGCTGGACGCGGTCGGGGCGCTGGCGGCGGCCCACGGGGACGCCGGGCGGATTCCGATCGTCGGCGTTTCGGGCGCGCAGGGGTCGGGCAAGTCGACGCTGGCGCGCGAGGCGGCGGCGCGGCTGGGCGGGGTCGCCCTGTCGCTGGATGATGTCTATCTGACGCGCGCCGAGCGGGCGGTGCTGGCCGCAGAGGTCCATCCGCTGTTCGCCACGCGGGGGCCGCCGGGGACGCATGACCTGGCCCTGCTGGAGCGGACGCTGGGCGCCTTGCAGGCGGCGGGGCCGGGCGACCGGACGCCCTTGCCGTCGTTCGACAAGCTGACGGACGAGCGGCGGGCCGAGCGGGACTGGCCGGTGTTTCAGGGCCGGCCGACGGCGATCGTGCTGGAGGGTTGGTGCCTGGGGGCGACGCCGCAGACGGATCAGGCGCTGGCGACGCCGGTCAATGCGCTGGAGCGGGAGCAGGACACGGACGGGACGTGGCGGCGCGCGGTCAATGCGCGGCTGGGCGCGGATTACGCCCGTCTGTTCGCGCGGCTGGACGCCCTGCTGTTCCTGAAGGCGCCGTCGTTCGAGGGGGTGCTGGACTGGCGATGCCAGCAGGAGGCGGGGCTGACGGGGGCGCCGGTGACGCCTGTGCGACGCGCCGAACTGGCGATCTTCATCCAGTATTTCGAGCGGCTGACCCGGCACATGCTGGGCGGCGGCGTGCGGGCTGACCGCATCATCTCGCTGGACACGGATCGCCATGTCATGGCCGGGCGTTAGGCGCAGCCATGGCCCTGTTTTCCAAAGATACGCCCGACCGCCGCGCCGAGGCCCGCCGCCCGGCCAATACGCGCGGCGTGGTGGTGGCGCCGGGGCTGGAGATGGCCTGTCTGATCGTCGACCTGTCGGATCTGGGGATGCGCATCCGGCTGGAGCGCAACATGACCCTGCCGGCGGAGGTGGTGGTGATCGACGTGGCCGCCGGCGTCGCGCACGAGGCGCGGGTGCTGCGCCGGGACGGCGCCGAGGCGGGGCTGAAGCGGTTGTCGCAGACCAGGCTGGGTGGCCTGACCCCATCGCGTCTGACCGCCGCCCGCGACGCCTGGCTGCGGGCGCAAGGCCGCTAGGGCGTCAGCGTTCGGGCCAGGAAGGCGACCACTTTCGGCCAGGCGTCGGCGCGGGCCGCGGCGTCAGCGTCGGGGGAGCCGCCGCTGCGAGGGCTGTCGCGCGGGCCGCCGTCGCCGACCAGATCGTGACCGGCCTCGGGATAGCCCAGCAGTTCGGTCGGCAAGCCGGCCTCGTTGCGGGCTCGCTGAATGTTGATGGCCGCGCGGGTCGCGTTCCACTGGGCGTCCTTGCCGCCCGCGATCAGCATCAGCTCGCCGGGATAGGTTTCGACGGGAATGCGGGCCCCGGCTTCCTTGTCCGGATGGTCGGCGCGGCCGTTGTCGTGAATGGCGCGCAGGTCCGCAGTCGGGCCGGCCAGCAGCCCCTCGACGAAGCCGCGATAAGGCATGAAGGGCAGCGGTTCGCCGCCGAACGCGAAGGACGAGCGCGTCCCCTCGGCCTCGAGCATCTCCAGGCCCCAGCCCTCCCAGACCACGTCGGTCGGGGCGTAGGCGACGACGCTGTCGATCCACGGATAGCGGCTGGCGGCGATCAGGGCGAACTCGGCCCCTTTCGACGCGCCGAACAGGCCGAACCGCTCGATATCGACTCCGTCCATGCCGCGAAGCGCGTCGCGAAGGTCGGCCATCTGATCGACGCGGATGTCGATGAAGCTGCCGGGCAGGTCAGGGAATTTCGGCGGTGGGCCGAAGTCGCCCCAGTTCGGCGAATAGTAGGGCAGGCCGACCGCGGCATAGCCCAGCCGCGCCAGGATCGGGCCGAACCGCTCGCCCGCCTCGTCGTTGCCGTCGGCGCCGTGCAGGATGACGACCACCGGCCGCGCCGTTTCGTCCGCCTGACGCCAGACCTTGGCGTGAGGGAAGCCGGCGATCGGTGTCTGCACGATCTCCTGCGCGTGTGCGCCCGTCGCCAGCATCAGGGCGCCGATCAGGGCGCCCGCCATACGTCTCAGAGTCTTCATCCCGACCTCCCGTGTTCAAGGGGTAGTCGCCGCCGGGCGGGGGATTGGATGCAGCGGCGTCAGACGCCCTGCGGCATCGTTCCGGAGTTGATGGCGATACGGCCGATCAGACCCTTGACGATCAGGTCCAGGGCCGAGCCTTCGCGGTAGTCGGCGGCGGCGACGAAATTGACCCGGTCCTCCGAGATCAGGCCGTAGATCTTTTTCTGGTCGCGCTCGGAATTGCGCGGGTCATAGACGGCGACCGAGAAGCCCCCCTTGGTGTGCATCATCTTCATGGTCGGCACGTCGGTGTCGCCGTCGCCCAGGAAGATCATCCGGTCGAACGGCACGGGGCGGTCGTCGTCGGCGATGAAGCGGTTGATCCGCTCATGCTCCCAGTGGTTCAGCACGCCCTTGTTGATGCGGAACAGATACTGGGTCTTGGTGGTGTAGTTGACGCCCACGGCCGGCCAGATGGCGACGCCGTCCTTGTCGTAGACAAACTTTGACGCGAAGACGTGGCGGAATTCGTCGCGGATCGGGCAGCCGTCGATCATCTCCTCCAGCCCGGCGGAGATGATGTAGTGCTCGATTTCCAGCCCGTATCTGGCGCCCACGGCGTTGATGCGGTCGAACCAGCCTTCGCCGGTCAGGTCGGATTTCAGTCCGTCGAACAGCTTTACGTCCTGGCCATGCTCGCGCAGCAGGGCGCGGGTGATCGGGGCGTCGTTCAGCCGCGCGTGGTGCAGCATCAGCTGCATGTACATCAGGATGCCGTCGCCGTCGGCGTCCTTGGTCAGGCGCTCGGCCTCTTCCCAGAAGTCGCCGATGCCCATGCCCACCGAGGGGATGAAGCTGACCTCCTGCATGTTCCCGCGGGCCAGGGTGCCGTCGAAATCGTAGATGAGGGCGGTGCGCAGCATGGAGGTGTCCCGAGTTTCGCGACCAGTGATGCTGGCGCGAAGATCTGAGCCCGGATGCAGATCGCATTCGAGCCGATTTCGCTCGCTCTAGCAGGAGCGGCGACGGAAATCAGCCCACGGTCTGATCGACGCGGCCCAGGGTCAGTTCCGGATGGGCGGCGACGGGCGTGGCCTCGACCGGCAGGTGCAGGATGAAGGCGGCGCCCTTGCCCGGCTCGCTCTCGACCTCGGCCCAGCCGCCGTGCAGTTCGACCAGCGCCTTGACCAGCGCCAGACCGACGCCGGGGCCGCCCCGGTCGCGGCGGACGAAGCGGTCGAAGACGTGGGCCTGAAGATGATAAGGAATGCCGCGTCCGGTGTCCTCGATGCGGATGCGGACCTCGGACGGGCTGGCCTCGGCGCTGAGGGTGACCTGACCGTCCTCGGTCACGGCGCGGGCTGCGTTCTCCAGCAGTTGTTCGACGGCTTGGGCGATGCGGCGGGCGTCGGCGCGGATGGGGCGCAGGTCGGCCGGGCAGTGGATCACCAGACGCGCGCCGCGTCCCTCGATGCGCGGGCGAACGCGGTCGGCGGCCTCGTCCAGCAGGTCGCGGACGCGCACGTCGTGCAGCGTCAGCTCCATCTCGCCGGCGTCGATCTGGGCCATGTCCAACACATCGTCGATGGAGCGGGCCAGCTGACTGGCGGCGACGCGGATGGCGCCGGCGTGCTGGCGACTGCGCTCGGGCAGATCGCCGAGCGTCTCCAGCAGTTCGGAATAGCCGACGATGGTCGTCAGCGGCGTGCGCAGTTCGTACGAGACGCTGCCGACGAACTCGCGTTTCAGGGCCTGACTTTCCTGAAGCGCGGCCTCCTTGGCCAGAAGGGCCTGCTCCAGCCCGCGCCGGGCGGTGACGTCGGAGAAGGCGACCAGGGTGGCGCCGTCCGGCAGGGGCCGGGTCTGCCAGGCGGCCAGCCGTCCGTCCGCCGTCCGCCCCTCGCCCGAGACGGCGACGCGGCTTTCGGGATCGGGGTCGGCGACCCGCGCCTTGAGCCCCAGCCACAGGGTCGGATCGGCCAGCACCGGCTTGCACAGATCGGCCACGGCGTCGAAGTCGGTTGCCGCGCGCAGGGTGTCGCCGGACAGGCCCCAGAAGGTCTCGAACGCCTCGTTGTGCAGGCGCAGGCGGCCGTCCGAGCCGAACACGGCGACGGCGTCGTTCAACTTGTCCAGCGTGGCGCGCTGGACCTGGATCTGGGCGTTGAAG
This sequence comes from Brevundimonas sp., assembly GCF_004210735.1. Classification (GTDB taxonomy): domain Bacteria; phylum Pseudomonadota; class Alphaproteobacteria; order Caulobacterales; family Caulobacteraceae; genus Brevundimonas. The sequence goes on along the minus strand of NZ_SDZL01000046.1, from coordinate 14,919 downwards.
CGGCTGCGCAGCTTCAACTCGTCGGTCATGTCCGAGAACAGCAGCAGGACGCCGCCCAGCGGGTGCGGTTGGCGCACCACGCGCAGGGTGCGGCCGTCGGGCAGGGACCAGCTGTCATCCGGCGCGGCCTCGGCGGCGCCATAGAAATCCAGCTCACGCGCCTTCCAGGCGGCGTAGTCCATGGTTTCGGGCAGTTGCCGCTTCTGGCGCAGCCGGTCCAGCAACTCGCCATGGGTCGGCCGCTCGTCCAGCCAGGCCGGGTCGAGGTCGAACAGGGCCTGGAAGGCGGTGTTGTGGAAGGCCAGGCGCCGCGACGGGCCGAAGATGGCGACGGCGTCGGCCAGGTGGTTCAGCGTCTCGTCGTGCGCCTCGACGTGGCGGCGCAGGGTGTCGCGCGTCTCCTCGGCCTCGGTCATGTCGAGGGCGAAGATCATCACCGCCCCGGCGCCGCCGGGCGCAGGTTCGGCCACGATGCGCCATGCGCGGCGGCGGCCGCCGCCGGTGATCCAGCGGAAACCCTCCTGACGCAGGCCCAGGCGGCGCGCCTCGGCGGCCAGGGCGTCGGCGCCGCGATCGAAGCTGAGGCCGCGCGACTGGGCGTCGACCAGCCCTTCGGCCTTGACCTCGTTCAGCCAGGCCTGATTAGCCCAGGCCAGGCGGCCGGTGGCGTCGGTGACCCAGGCGGGGAAGGGGGCGGCGTCGGCCAGAACGCCCAGGGCGCTGTCGGTCGCCTCGGCGCCCATGGCGGCGATGGCCCCGAAACGCGACAGCCGCAGCCAGGCCGAGCCGGCGACGGCCCGCCCCTCGACCTTCCACACCTCGCCGGCGGCGGGCAGGGCCAGATCGAAGGCCTCGCCATGGTCAAGCAGACCTTCCAGCGCCACCGGATCGGCGGCGCGCACCATGCGGATCAGGGCGACGGCGGGATCGGCGTCCTCCTCGATATCGGCCGTCACGCCCGACAGCAGGCCCAGGTCGCCCAGGGTGGCGCGCACGCCGCCGTCGCTGGACAGGGCCAGCCGCACGTCGGCGAAGGCGGACAGGGCGGCGTCGCGCGCGCCCAGATCGGCGGCGGCGCGTTCGGCGATACGATCCATGCGGTGTTCGCGCGCCGACAGACGGGCGCGCAGACGCCAGGCCCAGGCGCTGACCGCCAAGGCCAGGCCCGCCGTCCCGGTCGCCGCCACAAAGGCGATGTCGGCCTCAGCCATCAATTCACCTGCCGATTCGCGCATTCACCATAACGCACGTCGCGCGAATTCCACGCCCCCTCTCGCAAGCCGGGGCGATCGGGGCGATATGGACGGGATGACCGCAAGCTGGACCGATCAGACCGCCCCCTCGCTGGACGATTTCGCGCGTCTGGCGCGCGACGCCTTCGACGCCCTGCCCGAGCCGTTCCGGTCGCTGGCGGGGGAGGTGGTGCTGCGCATCGACGATTTCGCCGATGAGGCGACGCTGGACGAGATGGGGATCCCGGATCCGTTCGAACTGACCGGCCTGTACCACGGCGTCGACATCGGCCGCCGCGACAGCCTGGGCCCGGCGGCGGAACCGTCGCGCATCTTTCTGTACCGCCGCCCGATCCTGGACGAATGGTGCGAGCGGGGCGACGTGGGCCTGTCCGAGATCATCGCCCACGTCCTGATCCACGAGATCGGTCACCATTTCGGCCTGGACGACGACGACATCCATCACATCGAAGACGGGGCGCACTGAGAGCCGGCTGATCGGGCGGTCGTTCGCGCTTCGTGAGCGGCGCCGCCTGTCTGTTCGCGAAAGGACGGCGGTCGTCGCCGCAAGTCCGCTGGCGAAGCGACGGCGGCGCAGCGAGGGTCGGGGACATCGGAGCCCGGCGGTCGGGTTCCTTCGCCTTCGGGAACCCTCGCCATGAAGATGCTCGCCGCCCTCGCCCTCTTGTCCCTGTCGTCGGTTCCGGCCCTGGCCGACGAGCTGACGGTGAACGTCGATGTCGGCGCCACGACCGGGGATGTCCTGATCGCCGTGTTCGACAGCCAGGCCGCCTATGACGCCGGCCGGCCGATGCGCGCTGTCCGCATCGATGTGGCCGGGGGCGCCCGCAGCGCGACGGTCGACCTGCCGACCGGCGACTACGCCATCAAGGCCTTCCACGACGTCGACGGAGACGGCCAGATGAACAAGAATCCGTTCGGCATGCCGACCGAACCCTATGCCTTTTCCAACAATGCGAAGGGCAATATGGGGCCGGCCCCGTGGGGCGAGGCGCAGTTCGCCGTCACCGGCGCCACCATCCACGCCCTGACCTTCCGCTGAGGGGGGCCGACATGACCCCTTCCCGCCGAGGATTCCTGATGGGCGCCGCCGCCCTGTCGGCTGCCGTCGCCACGCCCGAGATGGTCCGCGCCGCCGCCGCGCTGGAGCAGGCGGCCGACTGGGCGCTGGCCACCGCCGACCTGGAGGCCGATGTGGCGCCGCGCGCGCTGAGCCTGGTCCACGGTCGGGCGCCGGACGGACTGGCCGGGACGCTGTTCCGCAACGGGCCGGGCAAGTTCCGGCGGCCGGGCGGCAGCGCCACCCACTGGTTCGACGGCGACGGCCTGATGCGCGCCTTCCGCATCGAGGACGGCCGCGCGACCCTGCAGGCCCGCTTCGCCGACACGCCCAAGCGCCGCACCGAGACCGAACTGGACGCGGTGGTCACGCCGGGCTTCGGCACGGCCGGCGACGCGCGCGCCCGGCTGGGGTCGAATGATGACGCCAACGCCGCCAACACCGCCGTCCTGCCGATGGGGGATACGGTCTGGGCGCTGTGGGAGGCGGGATCGCCGCTGGCCATGGATGCGAACGACCTGTCGACACAGGGGTTCGTCACCCTGCGGCCCGACCTGAAGGCCATGCCGTTCCAGGCCCATCCGCGCATCGGGCCGGACGGGTCGATCTGGAACATCGGCCTGAATGGCGACCGGATGATCGTGTGGCGGTTGAATCCCGACGGCGGTTTGCATTCGGCGCAGATCGTGGACCTGCCGCGCGCCAGCTTCATGCACGACTTCACCGCCACCGACCGGCATCTGGTGATCGTGCTGCAGCCGTGGGTGTTCGAGAGCCGGCGCATGCCCTTCGCCGCCCAGTTCGCCTGGAAGCCCGAGATGGGGACGCAGGTGATGGTGCTGGACAAGGACGATCTGAGCCGGCGCCGGATATTCGACCTGCCGACCTTCTCCTATTTCCACCTGGGCGACGCCTGGGCCGAGCGGGACGGGACGATCCGGTTCGACGTGGCCGCGGGCAAGGACGTGGCCTTTGCGGTCGAGGGCGCGCGGGTGCTGGTTGAGGGGCGGGGGACTGTGCCGGGCGAGCCGCCCACGCTGAAGTTGGTCACGCTGCACGCCGACGGGCGGGCCGATATCGCATCCAGCGGGGTGACGGCCGAGTTTCCCAAGGCCGATCCGCGCCGGGCGGGCCTGGCGCGTCGCCGCACCGTCCATGTCGGCGGAGAGCGGCCGGGCAGGCCCCTGCCCATCAGTCTGGCGGTCCACGACTGGGAGACCGGGCGCAGCGACGCCTTCGAGTTCGGCGAGCGCTGGATCGTCGAGGAGGCGGTGTTCGTGCCCAAGCCGGGGCGCGAGGCCGAGACCGACGCCTGGCTGATCGCCCCGGCGATCAACCTGGCCGAAGGGGTGACGGAGCTGCATGTGTTCGAGGCGGGACGGGTGGCGGACGGGCCGGTGACCAGCTGGCGTGCCGATGTGGCCCTGCCCGCCGGGTTCCACGGGGCGTGGGCGGGGGCGATTTGAAAAGTTCGCTGAATGGCGAACTGATCTTGACTCTGAGATCGGGGCGAGATTAGTTCGCCATATGGAAAACCATAACGACCGTTTGAGCCTGGCGTTCTCGGCCTTGGCCGATCCGACCCGGCGCGCCATCGTCGCGCGCCTGTGCAGCGGCGACGCCACGGTCGGCGAACTGGCCGAACCCTTTCAGATCGGGCTGCCGACCATGCTGAAGCACATCGGCGTGCTGGAGCGCGGGGGCCTGATCTCGTCCGCCAAATCCGGGCGGGTGCGAACCTGCTCCCTGGCGCCCGGGACGCTGCGGGGGGCCGACGACTGGCTGCGCGCGCATATCGCGACGTGGGAGGGCCGGCTGGATCGGCTGGAGGCGCATCTGGCCCGCAAACCGGAGGACACGAAATGACCGACCGCGCACCGCAGATACCCACGACACGGACCCCCTCGGCCTGGGCCGACTGGCCGCTGGACCGCGAGATCGTTCTGGCTCGCGTCATCGACGCCCCGCGCGAGCGCGTATTCGACGCCTGGACCGACCCCGAACAGCTGGCCGCCTGGTTCGGCCCGGAAGGTCTGACCATCCAGACGCACGAGATCGACGTGCGGGAGGGCGGCGTGTGGCGGTTCGACATGGTCGGCGCGGACGTCCGCTACGACAACCGCATGACCTTTCTGCGCATCGACCGGCCGCATCGGATCGAGGTCGAGCACGGCTCCGATCAGGACGACGATCCCGGCAAGTTCCGCATGCTGGTGACGTTTGACGAACAGAGCGACGGCAAGACGGTGCTGACCCTGCGTCAGCTGCATCCGACGCGGGCGCATCGTCAGGCGGGGGTCGGCTTTGGCGCGGTCGAGTACGGGGGGCAGACGCTGGACAAGCTGGCGGCCCACCTGGCCCGGTTCGACCAGGGAAGCCGCCCCTAGTACCAGCCGGCGTCTCTCAGCGCCCGGGCGTGGCGGCGGCTGACGGGGGCGGTCAGGCCGCTGTCCAGCGTCAGCATGGCGCGGCCATCGCCGCGTTCCACCGCGCGCACGGCGTCGCGGGCGACCCACCAGCTGCGGTGGGTCTGAGCGCCCTCCAGCCCCTCAAGTTCTTGCAGGGCGTCGGACAGGCGCATCAGGATCAGGTCGCTGCCCCGGTCCGTGTGCAGGCGCAGATAGTGGTCCTCGGCCTGGACGGCGATCAGCCGGGCGCCGCGCAGACGCGGGGGCAGGCGGTCAAGGAAGCGGACGACGGCGGGGCCCGCGGCCGGGGCGTGGGTCTGGATCGTGCGCTTGGGCGAGACGAAGACATTGACCGCGCTGACCGCCAGGGTGACGACCGTCACCGGCGCAATCAGTTGCGGCAGGGCCTCCAGCGGATAGACGCGGCCGGTGAAGACCAGACCGGTGACGGCCCAGACGATGACCGACAGGGGGCCGGAGATCAGCAGGGTCAGGGCCGCGACCTGAAGCCAGGGTCGGTCGTCCAGATCGACGAACCGCTCCAGCAGCCGGGCCGAGGCCAGACCCCAGACGCTGCCCAGCAGCATCATCGGAATCCAGTAGGCCAGCCGCGCCGTCAGCGACGCGCCGCCGGACCCGAAGGCGCCGGCCAGGGCCAGGAATCCTCCGATGGCGACGGCCACCGCCGCCGTCCGCGCCGCATCGCGCCACGGCGCCTCGCCCCCTGTCATGTCCGATCGCCCCATGGCGCCCTTGAGACCACGAAACCGCGCGGCGATGAAGGGGTCAGCCGCGATCCATGGTCTGGCGGATAAGCTTGTCCATCTTGTCCGGCCCCAGGTCGTGAGCCAGAGCGCTGCGGAACTTGCCGTCCGGCCCCATCAGATAGATCGTCAGCGAGTGGTTCATCGTATAGCCCTCGCCTTCGCCGACCTTCTGGAAATAGGCGCGGTAGACCTTGGCCGCCGCCGCCACCTGTTCGGGCGTGCCGGTCAGGCCGATGACCCCGGCGGGGAAGCCGTCGCTGGAAAGATAGTCCTTGAGCATCTTGGGCGTATCGCGTTCCGGGTCGATGCTGATGAAGACGATCTGCAGATCCTTGGCCCGGTCGCCCAACCGGTCCTGCGTCGCCTTCAGCGTGGCCAGGGTGGTGGGGCAGAAGTCGGGGCAATAGGTGAAGCCGAAGAAGACCAGGCTCCATTTGCCGTCCAGCAGCGTCTGGTCGACCGGGCGGCCGTCCTGATCGATCAGCTGGAAGTCGCCGCCCACCATGGGCTGGCCGGTGGCGACGGATTCGGTGACGGCGGCCTGCTGGCGGCCATTGACCACCAGCACGGTGATCAGGGCCAGGGCCGCGGCGATCATCAGGCAGGCGCCGGAAAACAGCAGGATCGAACGACGGGGCATCGGATTTCCAGAGGCGGTCAGCGTTGCGGCGGTCTATAGAAGAGGCGTGAGCGCGATAGAAGCCGATCCGACGTCGCAGTCCGGGCTGGAGCCCGAGCCGCCCAGCTGGCGCCATATGCCCCGGCGCGGGCGGGGGCTGAGCCTGTCGACGCTGATCGTGCTGCGCTGGCTGGCCATACTGGGCCAGACGGCGACGATTTTGACCGCCTATTTCGCCCTGCATTTTCCCCTGCCGCTGTGGGCCTGTCTGGCCGTGATCGGGGCCAGCGCGGCGTTGAACCTGGCCGCGACCCTGCGCCAGAGACAGGGCGGGGCCAATCTGCCCGACGGGCGGCAGACCGGGGTGCAGCTGGGTTTTGACATCGTGCAGCTGTCGACGCTGCTGGCCCTGACCGGCGGCCTGACCAATCCGTTCTGCCTGCTGCTGGTGGCGCCGGTGACCATCGCGGCGGCCGCCCTGCCGGCGCGGGCGGCGTCGGTGCTGGCGTTGCTGGCGCTGACGGCGACGATGGTGCTGTTCTTCTGGTCCATGCCGTTGCCGTGGCGGCTGGGCGAGCATCTGGAGCTGCCGGTGCTGTACCGGTTCGGCATGGCGCTGGCGCTGGTGACGGGGGTGGTGTTCACCGCCGGCTACGCCTGGCGGGTGGCGGCCGACGCCGAAAAGCTGGAGCTGGCCCTGGCCACGACCCAGGACGTGCTGCAGCGCGAGCAACGGCTGGCGGCGCTGGGCGGACTGGCGGCGGCGGCGGCGCACGAGCTGGGTACGCCGCTGGCGACCATCCAGGTGGTGGCCAAGGAGCTGCTGCGCGAGTCGCCCAGGGGCGGCCCGGCGGCCGAGGACGCCGAACTGATCCTGCAACAGGCCGACCGCTGCCGCGAAATCCTGAAACGCCTGTCGCAGCAACCGGAAGAGGGCGACGACCTGTATGCGGACGTCGGGCTGAAACAGCTTCTGGAAGAGGTGATCGAGCCTCACCGGGGCTTTGATCTGGCGTTCGAGGTGGTGGTGCGCGGTCCGCCCGGGCAGCCCCTACCCCGTGTCCGCCGCCTGCCCGAGGTCATCCACGGTCTGTCCACCCTGGTCGAGAACGCCGCCGACTTCGCCGCCGCGCGGGTGCGGGCGCAGGCGACGGTGGACGCCGGCTGGATCGAGATCGAGGTGATCGACGACGGCCCCGGCTTCGCCAGCGAGATCCTGCCCCGACTGGGCGAACCCTATGTGACCAGTCGGCCCCAGGCCAAGGCACGCCGGGCGCTGGCGGCCCAACTGGCCGCCGCGACACAGGCCGCGCGCGCCCCGAAAAAGGGCCGCAAACCGCCGGACCCGTTGACGCCAATCGCCCCCAGCCAGGGCGGGATGGGACTGGGCTTCTTCATCGCTCGCACCCTGCTGGAGCGCACCGGCGGCAAGGTCACGGTCGGATCCGGCGGCCGCGAAACGGATCAGCCGAAGGGCGCGCGCGTTTCAGTGCGATGGCCCCGTCAGGCGCTCGAAGTGTCGCAGGGGTAGGGCCGAGGCTTGACCACAGGGCCGCGCGCCCCGACTTGAGGCACAGGAGACTTAACAGATGTCCGACCTCGAAGACCGTATCGCCCAGCTGGGCGACAAGACCCTGTTACTGCTGGACGACGATCAGGCGCTGAGGACGCGTCTGGGACGGGCGCTGGAATCGCGCGGCTTTGTCGTGACCACGGCCGGCTCGGTGGCCGAGGCCGGCGAGGCGCTGAGGGCAGGCGTTCCGGCCTTCGCCGTGCTGGACATGCGGCTGGAGGACGGCAATGGCCTGAAGGTGGTCGAGGCCATCCGCGACCGGCGCGAGGACGCCCGCATCGTCATGCTGACCGGCTACGGCGCCATCGCCACCGCCGTGGCGGCGGTCAAGGCCGGCGCCGTGGACTATCTGCAAAAGCCGGCCGACGCCGACGACGTGGTCAAGGCCCTGCTGATGACCGGCGAAGCGCCCGAGCCGCCGGAAAATCCCATGAGCGCCGACCGGGTGCGCTGGGAGCATATCCAGCGCGTCTATGAGCTGTGCGACCACAACGTCTCAGAAACCGCCCGCCGCCTGGGCATGCACCGCCGGACGTTGCAACGCATCCTGGCCAAACGCGCGCCGCGATAGCCGCATTTTAGCGGCCTACCGCCCTTCGGGCTGCTTGAGGCTTTGCCGAGCGGGCCTATCGCGCGTCGCGCTGCTTGAGGCCTAGGGGATCAGTCGCGCAGGGTTCTGAGGGCGCCCAGGCGCGCGAAGGCCAGGGTCAGGGCCTTGCGTCGCGCGGGCGCCAGCGGGGTCGCGGGCGCGTCGCGCACCACGGCGCCGCCGAAGCCGTCGGCGACGATCAGGCCGGGTTCGTCCGGCAGAACCCCCTGGGGAAATTCAGGCGCGACGGCGAAATAGAAGGCGTCGCAGTAAGGGCCGTATTCGCCCCACTTGCGATCGACGCGATAGTCGTCCAGCCCCGATTTCACCTCGCAGATGACGATGTCGCCCCGGGGGCCCAGCGCCATGACGTCGGCCCGCCGCCCGTTGGGCAGGCAGACCTCCAGCAGCGGCGCATAGCCCATGTCCATCAACAGCCGCGCCGCGCCGCGCGTGACGGCCAGCGTCGTCTCGGGACGCGAGAAGACAAGCTCCAGATGGACGGCGGCGGATGCGGGCATGGCGCCTTTATGTTCCGCCTATGTTCCTATCGCAAGCGCTGCCGGTTGATGCGCCACTCTTCGCGCGTCTGGCCCCAGGCGTCGACGGGGACGGTCTCGAACGGGGCGGGCAGGGCGGTCGGGCCCTGATTGGTCGAGCCCAGCCGTTCCGCCAGCTTCTGTGACGGGAGGTTGTCGGGGTCGATGCAGTGGATGACATCGGACCAGCCCAGCACGTCGAAGGCGTAGTCCATGGCCGCCGCCGTGGCCTCGACCCCATAGCCCTTGCCCTGGGCGTCGGGGTGGAGGCCCCAGCCGATCTCTGTGCCCGGCCAGCCGTCGGGCGTCCAGGGACCCAGGCGGCCGACCCACAGGCCGGTCGCCTTGTCGATGACCGAGAACATGGCCACCCCGGTCAGGGACCAGGCGCCGGCCATGGTCATGAAGCCGCGCCACGCCGCCGCCCGCGACTGGGCGCCGCCGATGAAGCGCGCGGCCTCCTCGTCGGCCATGAACTCGGCCCAGCGGGGGAAATCCTCCATCGCCGTGGGGCGCAGGATCAGGCGTTCGGTTTCAAGGATGGGGCCGGTCAGAGCAGATACTCCCGTTCGAGGGTGTAGTGGCTGCCGTCGCCGGTCAGCACACTGGAATAGAGGCCGAACCGGTCGATGCGGATCGGCGGGGACTTCAGCAGATTGTGGCCCGCGATCCAGGCTCCGATCCGGTCCGGATTGGCGTGGGGCTTCAGATAGGCCAGGGTCACGTGCGGCCGGTACTCGCGGTGTTCGGCGGGAACCCCGGCGCGCTCGCCCGCCGTGCGGCAGCGGCCGGCCAGCACGGTCAGGGGCTCGCTGCGCTCCAGCCCCGCCCACAGGGTATGGCTGCGGTGTGTGTCGCCAAAGGCGCCGACGCCGGACAGCGTGATCTCGAACGGCCCGCCGCCCGCACGGCTGAGCTCGGACGCCAGATCATCGGCCGCGCGCTCGCTGACCTCGCCATAGAAGGCCAGGGTGACGTGCAGGGCGTCCAGCGGCCGCCAGCGCGCGCCGGGCAGGCCGGACTGCCGTCGCGACAGGATCTCGGCGATGTCCTCGGGGATCGATACGGCGGTGAACAGACGAAGCATGCGACCCTTGGTAGCGGCCGGAACCGCGCCCCGGAAGTCCGGTTTTTCTTGCAGCGGGGCTATTGCGTCCCGATATTCAGCTCACGACGGAGGATCGCCTCCGCCAACGGGAGACTTGGTTCGCCATGAGCGACTTCAACAACGGCTACGCCCGCCCGCTGCCGCAGACGGCCGACATGGCCGTCGACGCCGGGCTGCGCGGTTTCATGCTGGGTGTCTATAACAAGCTGGCCCTGGGCCTGGTGGTCGCCGGCGCCCTGGCCTATCTGACCGGCAATGTCCCGGCGGTGCAGCAACTGCTGTTCGGCCTGACGCCTGAAGGCCGTATCGGCCTGACCCCGCTGGGCATGGCGGTGCAGTTCGCGCCGCTGGTGCTGCTGTTCGGTTCGATGTTCTTCATGAAGAACCCGACCGCGCGGGGCGTGAACCTGCTGTACTGGGCCGTGGTCGCCACCATCGGCGCCGGTCTGGGCGTGCTGTTCCTGCGCTATACGGGCGGTTCGCTGGCCTCGACCTTCTTCGTCACCGCGGCGGCCTTCGGCAGCCTGAGCCTGATCGGCTACACGACCAAGAAGGACCTGACCGGTATGGGCACCTTCCTGATCATGGGCGTGATCGGCCTGATCATCGCCATGGTGGTCAACATGTTCCTGCAGTCGGGCATGATGAGCCTGATCATCAGCGGACTGGGCGTGCTGATCTTCTCGGGTCTGATCGCCTACGACACCCAGCGACTGAAGATGACCTACTACGCCCTGGGCGGCGACAACGCCGCCATGGGCGTGGCCACCGGTTTCGGCGCGCTGAGCCTGTTCATCAATTTCGTGAACCTGTTCCAGTTCCTGCTGGCCTTCATGGGCGGCAGCCGGGAGTAGGGCTTCTATCAGGATGGATAGGGAAAGGGCCCCTCGCGGGGCCCTTTCTTTTTGGCCGACAGGTCAGGGCGTATCGCAGCGCCAGACGATGAGCGGGCCGTCCTCCTCGTCCACGCGCTCGGCGACCCGGTCAAAGCCGGCGTGCAGCAAAACGCGTTGCGAGGCGGGGTTCAGGACACTGGTTTCGGCGACCAGGGCGATCACCCGAGGGTCGTGTCGGGCCCAGCGAACGATGGCCATGACCGCGCCGCCAGCATAGCCGCGCCCCTGACGGGATGGGGCCACGCCATAGCCGATTTCAACCACGCCGCCCTGGGGCGGACGGGTGATCGAGCACAGGCCGACGACTTCATCGTCATCGACGATCAGCCAGGAGGCGGGCGCGAAGGTCGCGCGGACTGTGGTGGCCACATCGGCCAGCATCGCCAGGACTCCGGGCGGCGCAATGGGCGTGTCGGGCAGCCGAAAGCGCCGGGGCGCGCGGCCGTCCGCTAGGGCGGAATGATCTTCCGCCGTGGTTTCGATGATCATGTGTGTCTCGAAGGAAAGGAGCCGGATCGGGTCCGGCGATCTCTCCGCGAGCCGTCAGCGAAGCGGAACGCTTCGATGCGTCAATGCACGGCCGCGGATGCGGGACGGTGCGATAACGGGGGCAAAGGCAGTCTCCTGGGTGACCGCCGCATCCTTGACGATCGGGCGCCCGCTGTAAATGCAGCCGTGGCCCGCTAATCCACCACCTGGAATTTGCGGCTGTCGAAGACGCGCAGCACCTGGGCCAGGTCGCGGCCGCGTTTCAGGACGTGGCCGCCCTCGCCGATGACGGCCCACTGGCCCTGTTTGTGTTGCAGGGCAGGACGTTTCTCGATCCGGTAGGCGGGGGCGTCGCCGGAGCGGCGGAAGACGGCGAACTCGGCCACCTCCCGATGGCCGATCATGGCGTAGTCGCGCCATTCGCCCGCGGCCACCATCCGGCCATAGACCCGCAGGATCAGATCCAGTTCGCGGCGATCGAAGAAGATCGGCCCGGCGACCGGCGCGGCGTTGGCGTCAAAGCTCATGGTTCAGAGATTAGGATGGCCAAGAGCGTTCGCCAGTGCCGTTTCCGTGAATCAGGGTTCGTCGGACACGGCGCCGCGAAATAACCCTTACTGTCACGAAATGGCCCCGTTTCGGTCCATCGCCCGCCTGTTTGGCCCGCGATAGAAGATTCATCGGCCAGTCGGAGTTCGGAGGGATCCCGGATCCTGAACAGCCCCCCCAGCCCCCCAGGATGTCTCCATTCAAGGGCTCTGGCTGGCCGATGCTTCCTCCAAGCGAGACGCCCGCTGCGCCCCCCTCCCCCTCCTGGCGCGGTGGGCGTTTTGCATTTGGGCCTTGCCTTACATCCTTAGCTGGCCGGGCGCAGACGGATCGTCTCGCGCGTGTCGCCACGCGTCACCGTCAGCGTCACCTCGCCACGACGCGCACGCAGGGCGGCGACAAAGGCGCGGCGGTCGCCGGTGGGCGCGCCCGCGACAGCCGTGATCACATCCCCCGCCGTCAGCCCCGCCGCCGAGGCCGGTGAGCCCGGCTCGACCGCCGAGACGACCACGCCGCCGCCCGCGCTGGCGTCACGCACGGTCGCCCCATGGGCCAGAACCACATCGACCCCGGCCACTACGGCCTCTGTGCGAGGCGCTGCGACGGTCAGGGTGGCGGCGATCTCACGTCCGCCGCGCTGATAGACGATGGCCAGCGCCGTACCCGGCGTGGCCACGCCGACGGTGGCCAGGACCGAACCCGCATTGGCCACGACCCGGTCCTGGATCTTCAGGATGATGTCGCCGCGCCGCAGGCCCGCCGCCTCGGCCGGAGAGCCCGGCATGACGTCATCGACCACGGCGCCGCGCACGATGGACAGGCCCAGGTCGCGGGCGCGCTTGGCGGTCAGCGAGCCGACGATAGCGCCGGACCGGCCCCGCTTGACCTCGCCGGTGGCGCGCAACTGATCGACCACGAACATCATGATCCGGGTCGGCACGGCGAAGGCGATGCCGTCGTTGCCGCCGCCGCCGCCCGACAGGATGGAGGTGTTGATGCCGATCAGCCGGCCCCGGCTGTCCAGCAGCGGCCCCCCCGAGTTGCCTGAGTTCACGGCCGCGTCAGTCTGAATATAGTCCTCGACGGCATCGCCCAGACCGGAACGGCCCAGGCCCGAGATGACGCCCATGGTCAGGGTCTGGTCCAGCCCCAGCGGATAACCGACGGCGAAGGCCATGTCGCCGGTGCGCAGGGTGTCGGAATCGACGATCTCGACCTGGCTCAGGCCCGTCGCGGTGATCCTGAGCACGGCCAGGTCGGTGGCCTTGTCCGAGCCGATCAGTTCGGCGTCGAACAGCCGGCCGTCGTTCAGGTCGACGGTATAGGTGCGGCCGCCCTCGACCACATGGTTGTTGGTGATGATGATGCCCTGGGCCGCGTCGATGATGACGCCTGAGCCGGACGAGCTGGGCTTGGCCGCATTGTCGCCTGAGGTGGGCCCGCGCGACTGACCCAGGGTCGTGACCTGAACCACGGCGGGCAGGCTGTTCTCCAGCCCGGCGGCGAAGGTGAAGACGCCGCGCGCCGCGTCATAGGGCATGGCAGGCAGGGTTTGGGCGGGCGACGTCTGCGCGCCCGCTCCCGTGGCGGCCATGACGGCCAGCAGGCTGATTCCGGCAAGCCGCAGGCGAAGGGTCGGGCGGGCGGACATGGCGGCTCCAGACAGGCGTTCGGTCCGAGCCTAGCGACAGTTTCGGCCCGTGACGACACCCGTATCGTCGGCGCGCGAAAACCGAATGGCGTTCCGTGCGTATAGGGACGGTCGCGATAGGGCGATGCAGCATCAGGTTCGCCTCCATGACCCGAGTTCTTCCCGTCGTCGGCCTCCTTGTGCTGGGCCTGGGCGCGACGGCCTGCGCCACGGCTCCGGCGCCCCGGGCCGGTTTCCTGTCCAGCTATGACGGGCTGGAGGCCCGGGGCGATACGCTGCGGGCCTCGGTTCATCAGCGGCGCGACGAGGCGCTGGCCACGACGGTTGAGCGGGTGCGGATCGAACCGACGGTGCTGACGCCGGGCGTGGCCGAGCTGTTGACGCCGGAAGAGGCCGCTCTGGTGCGAGGCGAGGTGGACCGGCAGGTCTGCTACGAGCTGAGCGAGCGTTTCACCGTGGTCGACCAGACCGGACCCGACACCGGCACGGTGCGGCTGGCGGCGACCCGGATCGTGCCGACGGGACAGGCGGGGTCGGTCGCCTCGGCTGCGGCGAATTTCTTTATCCCCGGCCCCATCGGCGTGCGCGCGCCGGGCACAACGGGCGGGCTGGCGGCCGAAGCCGAGCTGTTGGCCGCCGACGGCCGCCAGGCAGCGGCCATCGTCTGGGCGCGCAACGCCACCGTCATCGGAACGGACAGTCCCTCATTGTCGCGGGTCGGCGACGCGCACCAACTGGCCGAGGTGTTCGGCGACATGGTCGGCGACGCCTTCGCCCCGTCCGACCGCAAGGTTCGGCCCATCGCCGACCCCGACCCCTGCGCCCGCCACGGGCCGCGCATGCGTCCCGAAGGTTTCGTCACCAAGGCGGTGACCGGCCTTTACGCCCCCGAACTCAGCGGCGGGCAGACGCGCAAGCCCGCCGAGCCCGGGGATTGATCGCGCGAACGCCCTAGAACGCGGCCTGTCCGGTGATGGCGCGGCCGAGGATGAGGGCGTGGACGTCGTGTGCGCCTTCGTAGGTGTTGACGGTCTCCAGGTTCATGGCGTGGCGCATGACGTGGTGTTCGCCGGTGATGCCGGCGCCGCCGTGCATGTCGCGGGCGACGCGGGCGACGGCCAGCGCCTTGCCGCAGTTGTTGCGCTTCATCAGGCTGATGGCCTCGGGGACCCAGGCGCCGGTGTCCAGCAGGCGGCCCAGCGCATAGGCGCCCTCGAAGCCCAGGAAGATCTCGGTCTGCATGTCGGCCAGCTTCAGCTGCACCAGCTGGCGCGACGACAGCGGGCGGCCGAACAGCATGCGCTCGGCGACATAGTCGCGGCTGGCGTGGAAGCAGAACTCGGCAGCGCCCATCGCGCCCCAGGCGATGCCGAACCGCGCCTTGTTCAAACAGCTGAACGGCCCGCGCAGCCCCTGTA
>NZ_SDZL01000153.1 GCF_004210735.1 Brevundimonas sp. | reverse complement strand
CCGATACGACCATTGAAGCCGCCCGAAACGCGGAAGCCCTGATAGTCGTACTGGTTCAGCGCAGTGTCGTCGCCGAACGCCGATGTGCCCTGGAAGGCAAACGTGCGGTACAGCGAGCTGGCCGCGCCACCGATCGATAGCCCTTGTGTGCCCGCTCCCAGCGTCGTGCCGGTGTCCGAGAGGAATTGGGCGACATAGGGGTTGGCAACCGGGATATAGAGTTCAGACCCGGTCTGCGCCATGGCCGGACCACGCGAGGTGGGCAGCGAAGGCGACACGTGGGTGGCCGAGCGAACTTGGCCATAGGCCGCGTCCAGGTGGAACTTGGTGTCGTCGTTGAGACGCGCGTTCAGCTGACCGTAGGCGCGATACGTGTCCTGCTCTTCCACGAGGTTATAGAACGGGAAGTAACCGAAACGGCAGAAGCCGGCGTTCGGCGTGCCAGGAGCCGACCATGCGCCGCCGATGGCGCCGCAGTTTGACGAACGCGAACCAACCGCCAGGGCGTTGTCATAAATGGAACCCCCGGCTGCGACGGCGTTGCCGTTCTGGGTGTAGCCAACCGTCGGGCCAAACTCGTTCGCTTGCGTGAACTGACCGCCTGGGCCCGTCGGCGTGAGCGTGCCGGGGAGAGCGCCGCGCGGTGTGTAAACACCGATGTTCGACAGAGCCGACCAGGGCGAGAGGTTGGTGGAGAAGGGCGTCTGAGCCCAGTCACGTTTGTCGGGCGTCAGCGGCGAGCGGTGCTCGTATTCCACCGACCAGAGGAAGTTGACGTCGCCCTCGCCGAAGCCGCCGAGCAGGCTGGCGGTGTAGTCGCCATCCGAACCGTCGATGTACTTGTAGGTCGCCTGGCCTTCGAGACCGACGAACTCATCGCGCGTGATGAAGTTGATAACGCCGCCGACAGCGTCCGCGCCGTAGGTCACGGCCGCGCCGTCTTTCAGCAGTTCGGTACGGGCCAGAGCCGCGCCCGGAATGAACGAGACGTTCGTCGAAACGCGACGGCCGTTCAGCAGGGTCAGCGATTTTTCAGCGCCGATACCGCGAAGGTTGAAGCTCACCGCGCCCGGGGCGGA
>NZ_SDZL01000045.1 GCF_004210735.1 Brevundimonas sp. | reverse complement strand
GAACACGCCGCCGTCGCCGATCAGAGCGCACGAGGCGGGACCGTCATCCTGGCGACGCCGCCTCCCGCGACACCTCCTTAGCCGTCCTGCCTTCACCCCAACCCCGACCCTTCCCCATCGAGGGGAAGGGAGAAGGTCAGCGCCCCGCCACCAGCGTATTGCTGACCCGCCGGCCCAGCGGGTCGCGCGCCGGCCAGGTGTCGCCGATGTCCGCCTCGACCAGCGGCGTGCAGTATCGCCTCAGGATCGACACCGGCCGGATATTGGTCAGACACACCTGATCGCCCTCGACCGCCCAGTGCGCCGTCATCCGCCGTCCGTCCTGGAACTCGGCGCGATAACCGCCGCCGGGCTCAAAGAAATGCTTCACCCATTTGCCGTTGGGGTAGCGCGACACGATCGTATTGGTGAACGCCGCCTGCATGTCCGCCCAGGCCACGGGGGCCGGCCCCAGCGCCGCCGTCGCGATGGTCGCCGCGCCCACAAATGTCGCCACAGTCCGCATGATCTTTTCCTCCCCCGGCGATCACCCTCCCATCGCCTGGTCGGGGTCACAACGCGCTTCGCCTGCAAGACGATCCCTTGGCCGGGAAGGCGCTGAATACTTGACTCTGTCGTGTGGGCTTCTATATCCGCCGCAGGCTCGGGACAGGTCTGGCGATGCGCGCCGCCCGCTCGCCCACGAGGGGCGGTTCCGGTCAGCCAAAGACGTTACGGCGTTTATCCTCCGTCCTCAGGACTTCATGACAGAATTCTCCAAGCTGGGTCTTTCGCCCACGACCCTGCAAGCGGTCGCCGACACCGGCTATACGACCGCCACCCCCATTCAGGAGCAGGCCATTCCGGTGGCCCTGGCCGGCCGCGACGTTCTGGGCATCGCCCAGACCGGCACCGGCAAGACCGCCGCCTTCACCCTGCCGATGGTCGACCGTCTCGCCTCGGGCCGCGCCCGGGCCCGGATGCCCCGCGCCCTGGTGCTGGCCCCGACCCGCGAACTGGCCGACCAGGTCGCCGAAAGCTTCGCCAAATACGCCAAGGGCACCAAGCTGACCTGGGTGCTGCTGATCGGTGGCGTCTCCATGGGCGACCAGGTCGCGGCCCTGAACAAGGGCGTTGACGTGCTGATCGCCACTCCCGGCCGCCTGCTGGACCTGTTCGATCGCGGCAAGATGCTGCTGACCGGGGTCGAGCTGATGGTCGTCGACGAAGCCGACCGCATGCTGGACATGGGCTTCATTCCGGACATCGAGCGTATCTTCAAACTGACGCCGCCCAAGCGCCAGACCCTGTTCTTCTCGGCCACCATGCCGCCCGAGATCACGCGCCTGACGCAGCAGTTCCTCAAGGATCCGACCCGGATCGAGGCGTCGCGTCCGGCCATGACCGCCGACACCATCACCCAGTATATCGTCCGCATCCCGACCTCGGACCCCAAGGCCAAGCGCGCCGCCCTGCGCGCCCTGGTCGGCCGCGAGGACGTGCGCAACGGCATCGTCTTCTGCAATCGCAAGTCGGAAGTCGATATCGTCGCCAAGTCGCTGAAGACGCACGGCTTCGACGCCGCGCCGATCCACGGCGACCTGGACCAGTCGCTGCGCATGAAGACGTTGGCGGACTTCCGTTCGGGTGCGCTGAAGATTCTGGTGGCGTCCGACGTCGCCGCGCGCGGCCTGGACATTCCGGACGTCAGCCACGTCTTCAACTACGACGTCTCGCACCACGCCGACGACTATGTGCACCGCATCGGCCGCACAGGCCGCGCCGGCAAGCTGGGCCAGGCGTTCATGATCGTCACCCCGTCTGACGACAAGTCGCTGGATAAGGTGCTGAAGCTGATCAAGATGGATCCGCAGGAGCTGGTGCTGGACGGCATCGACTTCGCCGCCATCAAGGATCAGCCGCGCCGCGACGACGCCCGTTCGGGCGGTCGCGAACGCACCCCGCGCGGTCGCACCCGCCGCACCGAAACCGCCGAGGCCCCGCAAACGGCCGCGCCCGTCGCCGCGCCCGTCGCCGAGACCGTCGTCGAGGCCGCCGCGCCGATCGAGGCTCCGGTTGAAGTCGTCGCCGAGGCGGTCCGTGACACAGCCCCTGCCCGTTCGCGCCGCTCGCGGGGCGGATCGGAGCGCAAGGGCCGCGAACCCCGCGCCGCCGACGCCGCTCCGCGCGAAACGCCCGCGCCGTCGGGCCGCTCGCCCTTCGGCGACGAAGGCACCCCGGCCTTCCTGCTGCGCCCCGTCACCTTCAAGAGCTGACACCGGAAAAGTCGCGGCGAGATTTCGTCGCGACTTAACCCACCGTTACGGAACGGCGCCTATCCTCCCCGATGAAGAAGCGACCAGAACGGTCGTGCAGGGGCATCCATGACGGGACACGTCGAAACGACACTGAGGGGGCCGGACGCCTATTCGCTGGCGCGCCGGGTGGTCGATGAGATGGAGTCGGCGGGCGTGTGGCCCACGCCGGTCAATTTCGAGCTGTGGCTCCACTACGTCAGTGACCCTGACGGCGCCCTGGGGCGCGAGATCAAGCGCATCCTGACGACCGAGGACACCTTCACCGAGTCGGTCTCGGAAATGCTGGCGGCCGAATATCTGCCGCGCGGCCGCCTGTCCGAGGAAATCCGCGACGCCGGCCGGGTGCTGGACCGCGAACTGTCCAGCGTCGCCACCGCCATCGCCAACGCCCACAAGACCCACGTCGAATACGGCGAGACCCTGGCCGACGCCTCGGCCACCATGGGCCGCATCGACGGCGAGGCCGGCCTGCGTGTTCTGGTCGATGACCTGACCTCGGCCACCCAGCGCGTTCAGGAAGAGAACGCCACCCTGGAGCAGCGGCTGGAGCAATCCACCCGCGAGGTCTCGCGTCTGCGCGAACACCTGGAGCAGGTGCGCCGCGACGCCATGACCGACGCCCTGACCAATCTGGCCAACCGCAAGGCGTTCGACGAACATCTGCGCACCGCCTGCGACACGGCGGACGGCGACGGGCGGCAGCTGACGCTGGCCGTCATCGACATCGACCACTTCAAGAATTTCAATGACACCTGGGGTCACCAGACCGGCGATCAGGTCATCCGCTATGTCGCCAGCGTCCTGGCCCGCGTGTGCCGTCACCCGCGCATGGCCGCGCGTTATGGCGGCGAGGAATTCGCCATCATCTTCCCGGCCGAGGGCAAGGGCGCTGTCGAGGCCGCTCTGAACGCCATGCGCGAAGAGATCGCGTCCCGCACCCTGCGCCGTCGCTCGACCAACGACGAACTGGGCGCCGTCACCATCTCGGCCGGCTTCGCCCAGCGGATCGCGGGCGAGAGCGCCACCGCCCTGATGGAGCGGGCCGACACCGCCCTCTACGCCTCCAAGCGCGCCGGGCGGAACCGCATCAGCAACGCAAGCGCCCTCGACAAGGTCGCCTGATCCGGCGAGGTTGCGCCCATGCGCAGCTTCGCCTTTGCGGTCGCCTACTGGACCCTATCCATCACCTGCACCCTGGCGGCGGCCTTCGCCGCCCTGCTGCCCGGGCGCGGCGCCGTTCGCCGGATCATCCGGGCCTATGTCCGCGCCATGGTCTGGGCCATGCGCGTCCTGGCCGGCATCCGGATTGAGGTCCAGGGGCGCGAGACCCTGCCACCCGGCGCCTTCATCATCGCCTCAAAGCACCAAAGCTGGGGCGACGGCTTCGCCACCTATTCCCAGTTCGACGACCTGGCCTTCGTCACCGGCGACCATCTGGAAAAGTTCCCGCTGCTGTCCGTGGTGCTTCAGAAGCTGGGCGCCATCGTCGTCAACAACTGCGGTGGCCACGAAGCCCGCGCCGCCCTGAAACGCCGCGCCGCCGACGCCAACGCAGAGGGCCGCAAGATCCTGATCTTCCCCGAAGGCCATCTGGCCAAGGTGGGCGAGAAATTCCGCTATCGCACCGGCGTCTGGCACATGTACCGCGACTTCGATGTCCCGGTCGTGCCCTTGGCCACCAACCTGGGCGTCTTCTGGCCGCAAGAGGCGTATCGCAAGCATCCGGGCACGGCGACGCTGCACTTCCTGGAGCCCATCCCGCCGGGCCTGGACAAGGCCGCCTTCATGACCCGGCTGGAGGACGCCATCGAGGGCCGGACCGCGCAACTGGTCGCATCGGCGTCGAATGCCGCTGTCACACCGGCGGTTCAGGTCCCGACCCCGGACGAGCTTCGCAAGGCCCGCGAGGCGACCGGAGCCGCCGCCGCATGACCGTCTATGTCGTCGCCCAGCTGAAGTTCATCGACCGGGCGCGTTACAACGCCTATCTGGCCCGCTTCGCCGAAACCTTCGCCGGATCAGGCGGCCGCCTGCTGGCCGCCGACGAGGCCGTGACCCCGATGGAGGGCGCCGCCGCCCCCGACAAGGTCGTCATCATGAGCTTCGACGACGAAACCCAGGCCCGCGCCTTCCTGGACAGCCCTGCCTATCAGGCCATATCCGGGGACCGCCGTGCGGGGGCCGACACGACGGGCTTCATAGTCCACGGCCTTAGCGGCTCTACGCCGCGGGGATGACCGCGCCGTCGTATTTCTGCGCGATGAAATCCTTCACCGCCTGACTGCGCAGCGCCGTCGCCAGCGCCTGCACCCGGGCGTCGTTCTGATTGTCGGGGCGCGAGACCAGATAGTTGATGTAGGGGCTGTCGGCCCCCTCCAGCGACAGGGCGTCGGTCTTCGGCTTCAGGCCCGCGTCCAGCGCATAGTTGGTGTTGATCACCGCCGCATCGACCTGGGGCAGGATGCGCGGGATCGTCGCCGCCTCGACCTCGCGGAACACCAGCCCCTTCGAATTGGTCGCAATGTCGCGCACCGTCTGCAGCGGGTTCTTGGGGTCCTTCAGCGTGATCAGGCCCGCGCTCTGCAACAGCAGCAGCGACCGTCCCGTGTTCGACGCGTCGTTGGGCAGCACGATCTGCGCCCCGTTCGGCAGGGCGGCCAGCGCCGTATGCTTCTTCGAATACAGGCCCAGCGGCTCGACGTGCACGCCCGCCACCGTCACCAGCGCCGTGCCGCGCGCGGTGTTGAACTCGTCCAGATAGGGCTTGGTCTGGAAATAGTTCACGTCCAGCCGACGCTCGGCCAACTGCACGTTCGGCTGGACGTAGTCGTTGAACACCTTGATCTCGATCGGCACGCCCTCGGCGGCCAGGATCGGCTTCACCACCTCCAGGATTTCGGCGTGCGGCACAGCGGTCGCGCCGACCAGCAGCGGGCCGCCCTCGGCGCCCTTCTTCTCCCCGCCCGCGCCGCAGGCGGCGAGCGTCAGCAGGGCGACGGCGGAAAGCAGGAGCGAACGACGGATCATGGCTTGGCCTTTCGGGGGGAGCGATCAGCGGTGAGAGACAGAGGTGACCAGACGGTCGCCGACCATCTGAAGGATTTGCACCAGCACCAGCAACAGCACGACGGTCACCACCATCACATCCGTCTGGAACCGTTGATAGCCAAAGCGCACGGCCAGGTCGCCCAGACCGCCGGCTCCGACCACCCCCGCCATGGCGGTATAGCTGACCAGGGCGATGGCCGTGACCGTGGCCCCGGCGATGACGCCCGGCAGGGCCTCGGGCAGCAAGGCGCGCGTCACGATCTGGAAGGTCGAGCCGCCCATGGCCTGGGTCGCCTCGACCACCCCCTTGTCCACCTCGCGCAGGGCCGTCTCGACCAGGCGCGCGTAAAAGGGCGCGGCCCCCACGACCAGTGGCGGAATGGCGCCCGCCACGCCCAGCGACGTCCCGACCAACAGCACCGTCACCGGCAGCATGACGATCAGCAGGATGATGAAGGGCACCGACCGCAGCACATTGACCACGAACGACAGCACGGCGTTCAGCACCGGATTGGCCGCCAGCCGCCCCTTGCCCGACAGATACAGAAGCACCCCCAGCGGCACGCCCAGGATCACCGTCAGCACCAGCGACCCGCCCAACATCAGCAGGGTGTCCACGGTCGCGCGGCCGATCTCGGTCCAGTCCACATTGTCGAACATCAGGCCGCCTCCACCACCACGCCGCGCGCGGTCAGCTGCGCCACCGCCGCCTCGGCGTCGCCGCCGGTGAAAGCCACCACCAGCTGGCCATAGGGCTCGCCCCGGATGCGGCTGATGCGGCCCGACAGGATCGAATAGTCCACACCCACCGTCCGCGCGACGCGGCTCAGTTCCGGCTCATAGGTCGAACCGCCCCGGAACGTCAGCTTCGCCAGCCGCGCGCCGGCCGGCACGACCGAGGCGTCGACCGCCTCTTCCCCCTCGGCCAGCATGGCGCGGGTCACGGCGTGTTGGGGGTGCAGGAAGACATCGGCCGTCGCGCCCTGCTCCACGATCCGGCCGTCCTTCAGCACCGCCACCCGGTCGCAGACGCGGCGGACCACCTCCATCTGGTGGGTGATCAGCACGATGGTCAGGCCCAGTTCGCGGTTCAGCTGGTCCAGCAGGGTCAGGATATCCTCGGTCGTCTCCGGGTCCAGGGCGCTGGTCGCCTCGTCGCACAGCAGCACGCTGGGCCCGCAGGCCAAGGCGCGGGCGATGCCGACCCGCTGCTTCTGACCGCCCGACAGTTGCGCCGGATGCTTCTTCGCATGGTCCGACAGACCCAGCCGTTCCAACAGCTCCGCCGTGCGCGCCTTCACCTCGGCCGCCGGGCGGCCTTCCAGACGCAGCGGAAACGCGACGTTGTCCTCGATGGTCTTGGCGTTCAGCAGGTTGAAGTGCTGAAAGATCATGCCGATTCCACGCCGCGCCGCGCGCAATTCAGCCGGCGCCATGGCCGTGATCTCGCGCCCGTCCACGAACACCTTGCCCGCGTCCGGCGTCTCCAGCCGATTGATGGTCCGGATCAGGGTCGACTTGCCCGCGCCCGAACGGCCGACCACGCCAAACACCTCGCCCCGCGCCACATGCAGGTCCGCGGCGTCCAGCGCCACACGGTCGCCCGCTGCGCTGCGATAGCGCCGGGTCACGCCCTCCAGCCGGATCATGTCAGTCAGCGTCCAGGGCCGCAGCGGGGATGATGGTCACGCTTTCACCACAGCCGCAGGCGTCGGTTTCGTTCGGATTGCGGAACACGAATTTCGACGACAGGCGCGTCGTCTCATAATCGATCTCGGACCCGATCAGGAACAGCACCGCCTTGGGCTCGATCAGGATGGTCACGCCCTTGTCCTCGACCACCTCGTCCAGCGGCTCGATCTGTTCGGCATAGGCGAAGGTGTATTCCTGCCCGGCGCAGCCGCCGTTCTTCACCCCGACACGCAGGGCGATGTAGTCCTTCTCGGCATTGGCCATGATCTCGCGCACGCGCGCGGCGGCGGCGTCCGTCAGGGTCACGGCCTTGGGCCGTGGCCGGCGCGGTCGGGGTGCGGTTTGCAGATCGGTCATCGGGCCTCGCTTTCGATCCTCCCCCGTTCTTCACGGGGGAGGGGGACCATCCGAAGGATGGTGGAGGGGGCGGAACCGGGCGCTGTGTCTGGGGTCGCCCCCTCCACCGCTTCGCGGTCCCCCTCCCCCGCTACGCGGTGGAGGATAAGGTCGGTCATCAGAACATGTTCAGGGCCAGCTTGGCCTCGTCGCTCATTTTCGAGGAATCCCACGGCGGGTCGAACACCAGGTTGGCGCGCGCGCTGCGCACCCCCTCGACCTTCCGTACCGCATCCTCGACCCAGCCTGGCATTTCGCCTGCCACCGGGCATCCCGGCGCCGTCAGCGTCATCTCGACCAGCACGTCCCGGTCGTCGGACACATCGACCTTGTAGATCAGGCCCAGTTCATAGATGTCGACCGGGATTTCCGGGTCATAGACGGTCTTCAACGCCTCGATCAGGTCGTCGGTCAGCTTGTCCAGCTCGGCCTGCGACAGGGCGCTCTTCTGGGGCTCGTCCCAGGCCTCGGCGAAGGTCTTGCTGTCGCTGATGGTCGCGTCATCCATGGTCGTCACACAAAGAAGTTCCGCGCCCTGATCAGCGCATCCACGAAGGCGTCGGCCTCCTCCGTCGTATTATATAGGGCGAACGAGGCGCGCGTGCTCGACGTCACGCCCAGTCGTTTCGCCAGCGGCTCGGCGCAGTGCAGACCGGCCCGCACGGCGACGCCGTAACGGTCCATGATCTGGGCGATGTCATGAGCGTGCGCGCCCTCGACCGCAAAGGTCAGGATCGCGCCCTTCCCCTCCGCCTGGCCCAGCACCCGCAGCCAGTTCAGCCCTTGCAGGCGAGACAGCGCGTGATCGTACAACGCCTCTTCGTGCGCCCGCACCGCCGCCGCGTCGAAGCTGGACAGCCAGTCCAGCGCCGCGCCCAGGCCGATGGCCTCCAGGATCGGCGGCGTCCCCGCCTCGAACCGGTGCGGCGGCCTGGCGTAGGTGATCCGGTCCTTCTCGACCGTCTCGATCATCTCGCCCCCGCCCTGATACGGCGGCAGGCTCTCCAGCGCCTCGGCCGTGCCGTACAGCACGCCGATGCCCGTGGGCCCGAACAGCTTGTGGCCGGTCAGCACATACCAGTCGCAGCCGATGGCCTGGACGTCCGGCGCGGCGTGCACCGCCCCCTGGCACCCGTCGATCAGCACCCGCGCCCCGGCCGCATGGGCCAGTTGCGTGATCTCGGCCACCGGATTGATGGTCCCCAGCACGTTGGACATGTGGGTGACCGCAACGATCTTGGTCCGGGGCCCCAGCAGCGCGGCATAGGCCGCCATATCCAGCGAACCGTCGTCCCGGATCGGCGCCCATTTCAGCACCGCCCCATGCCGTTCCCGCAGCAGGTGCCACGGCACGATGTTGGAGTGATGCTCCATCTCGCTGACGATGATCTCGTCGCCCGGCTGGATGGACTGGCCGATCCCGGCGGCGACCAGATTGATCGCCTCGGTCCCGCCCTTGGTCCAGACGATGTTGTCCGCCGACGGCGCGTTCAGGAACCGCGCGACCGTCTCGCGCGCCGCCTCATACGCCTCGGTCGCCTCGTTCGACAGGGTATGCAGGCCGCGATGGACGTTGGCGTAGCCGTGCTCCATCACCTCGACCAGCCGGTCGATCACCGCCCGCGGTTTTTGCGCCGACGCCGCATTGTCCAGATAGACCAGCGGCCGCCCGTTCACCTGCCGCGACAGGATCGGGAATTGCGATCTGACGGCGTAGGGATCAAACCGGTTCACAGGCGAGCCGTCAGCCATTCCCGCACCACCTCTCTGGCCGCCTCATCCTCGATGCGGTCCACGACCTCGATCAGAAACGCCTGGGTCAGCAGGGCCCGCGCCTCGTCCGCCGGAATGCCGCGCTGCTGCATGTAGAACAGGGCGCTCTCGTCCAGCGTCCCGACCGTATTGCCGTGCGCGCACTGCACGTCGTCGGCATAGATGATCAGCTCCGGCTTGGCGTCCACCTCGCCGCGTTCCGACGCGATCAGGGCGTGATGCCCCATGCGCGCGTCGGTGCCGTCGGCCCCGCGCTCGACCACGATCTTGCCCTGGAACACGCCGCGCGCCGTGTCGTGGACGACGCCCTTGATCAGCTGGCTGGTGGTGCCGTTCGCCGCCACATGATCGACCACGCTGGTCAGGTCCGCCTGTCGCGCGCCCTTCAACACATACAGGCCATCCACCCGCGCGTCGGCGCCCTCGGCCCCGTGCCGCAACTGCGTCTCCAGCCGCTGCAGCTTCGCGCCGGTCGTGACGATGGTCTGGCGATACAGGCCGCCCGCCGCGACCCGTACCTCGGCGTTGGTCACGGAAATCGCATCCTCGGGCTCGTCCACCAGCACGATGCGCGTCACCTCGGCGCCCGTCGGCACGTCCAGCTCCAGCCGGTTGTGCGCCACATAGGCCGAGCCCACGCCCTCATGGCTTTCCAGCAGCAGCAGCTTCGCGCCCGGCCGCGCCGCGATCCGGACCGAGGCCGTATGGCCCGTGCCCATCGCCGCCGAAACGAACCGCAGCCGCAACGTCTGCTCGCCCGACGCGACAAAGGCGTCCGCCCCCGTGGCGCGCCCGTTGGCGAACACCAGCGCCTCGCCGCCCAGCGCGCCGAACGGCCCCTCGCCGGTCACCGACGCCGGACCCGACGGTTGCGGCGCCTCGCGCAGCCAGCGTTTCAGGTCGCTGTATTTCCACGCCTCGACCCGCCGCGAGGGGAAGGTTTCGGCATTCGTCAGATCGATCTGGAAGGCCGCGCTCACGCCGCCGCCGGCAGGAACTTGTCGTACCCTTCCGCCTCCAGCTCATGCGCCAGCTCCGGCCCGCCGGACGCGACGATGCGGCCACCGGCCAGCACATGCACCCGGTCCGGTTTGATGTAGTCCAGCAGGCGCTGGTAGTGGGTGATCACCAGCATCGACCGGTCGGCGCGGCGCATGGCGTTCACCCCCTCCGACACGATGCGCAGGGCGTCGATGTCCAGCCCCGAATCCGTCTCGTCCAGGATCAGCAGCGACGGCTCCAGCAGGGCCATCTGCAGGATCTCCATCCGCTTCTTTTCACCGCCGGAGAAGCCCACATTCAGCGGCCGCTTCAGCATGTCGAAGTCCATCTTCAGCGCCGTCGCCGCCGCCCGCACCAGCTTCAGGAAGGCGGGGGCCGAAACCTCCTCCTCGCCCCGCGCCCGCTTCTGGGCGTTCAGCGCCGTGCGGATGAAGGTCATCGCCGGCACGCCCGGTATCTCCATCGGATACTGGAACGACAGGAACACGCCCGCCGCCGCGCGCTCGGCCGGGTCCAGGTCCAGCAGGTCCCGCCCGTTCCACGACGCCGATCCGGCCGTGACCTCATAGCCGGGCCGTCCCGACAGGCTGTAACCCAGCGTCGACTTCCCGGCCCCGTTCGGCCCCATGACGGCATGCACCTGGCCCGCCGGAACATCGAGCGTCAGGCCCTTGAGGATCGGCTTGTCAGCGACCGAGACGTGGAGGTTGGAAATGGAGAGCATCAGTCTTCTTTTTCGTTGAGGCGTTCGGCCTCGTCTTCAATTTCGCGAACTTGAGCCGGCGAGAAACCGGCGGCGTTCGCTTCCTTCAGGAAGCGGCGCTGGATCACGCCGCCGGCCCACATCATCAAGGCGACGCCGACCACCATGAGGATCAGGGCAAGGCGCCAGTCGGAACGAAAGGGGCCGGAGAGACCGGGCACGCCGTTGGTCAGCAGCACCAGCCCGAAGATCGACAAGAGAAATCCGGCGATGGACGCCGCCCCGAAGATGTCGCGAGGAATCGCGCGAGCTCGTCCGACAAGCTGATCGCGGGTAAGGTCGCTCACCCCACGCTCCCCTCCAGACTGATCGCCACCAGCTTCTGCGCTTCGACGGCGAACTCCATCGGCAGTTCCTGCAGCACGTCGCGGACGAAGCCGTTGACCAGCAGGGCCACCGCTTCTTCCTCCGACAGGCCGCGCTGCTGGGCATAGAACAGCTGGTCTTCCGACAGGCGGGTCGTCGTCGCCTCGTGCTCCAGCTGGGCCGAGCCGTTGCGGGCCTCGATATAGGGGATGGTGTGCGAGCCGCACTCCTTGCCGATCAGCAGGCTGTCGCACTGGGTGAAGTTGCGCACGCCCGTCGCCTTGGGGTGAACCGACACCAGGCCGCGATAGGTCGAGTCCGACTTCCCCGCCGACACCGCCTTGGCGATGATCCGCGACTTCGAATTCTTGCCCAGGTGGATCATCTTGGTGCCGGTGTCCGCCTGCTGATGTCCGTTGGTGATGGCGATGGAATAGAACTCGCCCGAGCTGTCCTCGCCCTTCAGGATGCAGGACGGGTATTTCCAGGTGACGGCCGAACCCGTCTCGACCTGGGTCCACGACACCTTCGACCGGTCGCCCCGGCAGTCGGCGCGCTTGGTGACGAAGTTGTAGATGCCGCCCTTGCCCTCGGCGTCGCCGGGATACCAGTTCTGGACGGTCGAATATTTCACCTCGGCGTCGTCCAGCGCCACGATCTCGACCACCGCCGCATGCAGCTGGTTCTCATCGCGCATCGGCGCGGTGCAGCCTTCCAGGTATGAGACGTAAGACCCCTTGTCGGCGATGATCAGCGTCCGCTCGAACTGCCCGGTCTGGCTGGCGTTGATGCGGAAATAGGTCGACAGCTCCATCGGGCAACGCACGCCCGGCGGGATGTAGACGAACGACCCGTCCGAAAACACCGCGCTGTTCAGCGCCGCGAAATAGTTGTCCGACACCGGCACGACCGTGCCCAGGTACTGCCGCACCAGATCGGGATATTCGCGCAAGGCCTCGGAAATCGGCATGAAAATCACGCCCGCCTTGGCCAGCTCTTCCTTGAAGGTGGTGACCACGCTGACGCTGTCGAACACGGCGTCCACGGCCACGCGCGGCGCGCCCTGCACGCCCGCCAGCACCTCCTGCTCCTTCAGCGGGATGCCCAGCTTGGCATAGACCGCCAGCAGTTCCGGATCGACCTCGTCCAGCGACTTGGGCCCCTCCTTCTGCTTCGGCGCGGCGTAGTAGAACAGATCCTGATAGTCGACCGGCTCATAGCGAACCGACGCCCAGGTCGGCTCTTCCATCGCCAGCCAGCGCTCATAGGCGGCCAGCCGCCATTCCAGCATCCACTCCGGCTCACCCTTCTTTTCCGAGATGAAGCGGATGATGTCGGCGTTCAGGCCGCGCGGCGCATATTCGGTGTCGATGTCCGAGGTGAACCCGTGCGCATACTTTTCCAGCGCGGCGACGGCTTCGACAGTTTCTTTAACAGCGACCATGACTTACGCGACTTCCTTCGCGCGCTGATCAATCCGCGCGCGATGCTTTTCCCAGGCGGCGACCCAGGCGTCGGCGAACCGCGCCCAGTCCGCCTCGGTCGTGCCCCAGCCGCCGGAGACGCGCACGCCCCCGGTCGCCAGGTGATGCAGGCCCATGGCGCTGATCGTCTTGGACGGCTTGGTCTTGCCCGACGAACAGGCGCTGCCGGCCGAGATCATGACCCCCGCCAGATCCAGGGTGATCAGCTGCTGAGGGCTGTCCCAGCCCTCGACCGCCATGAACAGTGTGTTGGGCAGCCGTTCGACGCCGCCGCCGATGATCGTCGCGCCCGCCGCGCGAACCTTTGCCTCGGCCGCGTCGCGCCACGTCACATGGGCCATGGCGTCGGCCAGATCGCGCGCCGCGCAATCGGCGGCGGCGCCGAAGCCGGTGATGCCCGGCACGTTTTCAGTACCCGCGCGCAGCCCCCGCTCCTGCCCCGCGCCATGCAGGATCCGCACGGCCGCAACGCCTTCCTTCAGCACCAGGGCGCCGACGCCCTGCGGCCCGCCCAGCTTGTGCGCCGACAGCGTCAGGCTGTCCGCGTCCAGCGCGCGGATATCGACCGGAATCTTGCCCGCCGACTGGATGGCGTCGACGTGCAGCCACCCGCCTGCCGCGCGCACCAGCGCCGCCGCCTGGGTGATCGGCTGGATCACGCCGCTTTCGTTGTTCGCATGATGGATCGCCACCACCGCCCGGCCCGGCCGGGTCAGCGCCTGCGCCAGCCAGGCCAGATCGACCACGCCGTCGCTATCCACCGGCAGCACCTCGACCGGCGCGCCGCTGACGGCGGCCGCCTCGGCCACACAGGGGTGTTCGGTCGCGCTGACGATCAGCCGCTCGCACCCCGCCGCCAGGGCGCTGTGGATCGCCTGGGCGTTCGATTCCGTGCCGCCCGAGGAAAAGACGATCGCCGTCGGATCGGCGCCGACCAGATCGGCCACCCGCGCCCGCGCCGTCTCGACCCGCGCCCGCGCGCGTCGCCCGGCGGCATGCACGGCGTTCGGATTGCCGCCGTCGACCAGCGCAGCCAGCATCGCCTCGCGCACTTCGAGCCGCACCAGGCCCGAGGCGTTGTAATCCAGATAGACGCTCACGCCGCCGCCCCCATCAGGCCCTCGACCGGCCGTGCCGGACGGGTGCGGTTCATCACCACATCCTCCAGCGAGACGCCGGCCAGATAGCGATGGATCTCCTCGCCCAGCCCTTCCCACAGGTGGTGGGTGATGCAGCGTTCGCCCTTGATCATGCAGCCCTTGGGCGAGCTGGCGCCGACGCAGCGGGTGGCGCGAATGGGCTCGTCGACGGCCAGCACGATCTCGGCCACCACCGTCTCGTCCGCGCCCTTGGCCAGGCGATAACCGCCGCCGGGGCCGCGCACGCTCTTGACCAGACCGCTTTTGCGCAACCGCGCAAACAGCTGCTCCAGATAGCTGAGGGAGATTTCCTGACGCGCCGCGATTTCGGCCAGAGACACGGCCCGTTCGCGGCCGTTCTTGGCCAGATCGGCCATCGCCATCACGGCGTATCGTCCCTTTGTCGACAGTCGCATCGGAAGACCTCAAAAATTGCGCGCTTTTCGGGGCTCCTGTGCTAGAACCCGCGCCCTCGCAGGCGGTGTGACACGCAGGGCGGACTTAGAAAGTCCTACCCCGTTGGTCAAGTATTACGCGGCCGCGAAACGTCAGTTGAACGACAGGGACCGCGCGATCCATGCCTGAAGTCATCCTGCCCGGCGCCTCCGGCCGCATCGAAGGCCGCTATTCGCCCTGCAAGCGTCCTAACGCCCCCATCGCCCTGATCCTGCATCCGCACCCCAAGGCGGGCGGGCACATGAACAATCCGGTGGCGGTCACGCTGTACCAGTTGTTCGTGAAGCGCGGCTTCGCGACCCTGCGCTACAACAGCCGCGGCGTCGGCAAGTCGCAGGGCGAGTTCGATAGCGGCATCGGAGAGCTGGCCGACGCGGCCACCGCCCTGGACTGGCTGCAATCCAACAATCCCGCCGCCACCCAGACCTGGGTCGCCGGCTACCAGTTCGGCGCCTACATCGGCATGCAACTGCTGATGCGCCGCCCGGAAACGGACGGCTTCATCTCGGTGTCGCCGCCATCGAACATGTACGACTTCAGCTTCCTGGCGCCCTGCCCCGCGTCGGGCCTGTTCCTGCACGGCACCAACGACACCGTCGTCCCGCCGGTCGAGGTCGAGCGCGTGGTCAATAAGTTGCGCACCCAGAAGGGCATCGTCATCGACTATGAGCTGGAGGACGGCGCCAGCCACTTCTGGCAGGACCACATGGACGCGGTGGAACGCCGCGTCGGCGCCTATCTGGACAAGCGGCTGGAAGAAAACCCGGCCTGATCCGGCGGATCGCCCAACCCTTAAACGCCGCCGGGACGCCCCGGCGGCGTTTTGCTTTCCGCCCTCGTCTCCGCGCGACCTACGCCCGTTTCTGCCGCATCACGGCGCCAGACTGCGGCTGGGTCTTTGACATCGCCGCCGCCAGCCGCCCTGAAAAGTGCACTATGTCCACTATGTGCACTCACTTTTTTCACCGTCCGGACGCCAAACGTCAGTGGTCGCCGTCAACCACCACGGCGGCGGTCGGCCGATGCGCGCGCAGGCACCAGACGACACTGACGACCATCATGATCATGGCGACGATCTCGATCACCGTCGGCCCCCGCCCTTCCCACAGATAGCCATACAGGAAGGCGAACAGGGTCTCGAACACGATCATCTGGCCCAGCATCGACAGCGGCAGCAGCCGGCTGGCCTGGTTCCAGAAGGCGTTGCCGACGATGGACGCCAGGATCGCCACCCCGATGCTGACGCCCGCCAGCCGCGCCCACTGATCACCCGTCGCCGTCTCCATGGTCAGCACGGCCGGCACGGCCAGAAGCAAGGCGAACGCCCCCGTCACCACGCCGGTCAGCAGCGACCAGTCATGCGCCGACACACGCGGCAGCCGCGCCATCCAGCGACTGTTGCCCACGGCATAGGCTGACCAGCACAGCAGCGCCGCCAGACCGCACACCAGGCCGATCACTACCTGTCCGGCGTCCCGTCCCTGCCCATCCCGCGACAGGCTCTCCCATCCGATCAGGGCTACAGCCAGCGCCGCCAGCAGGATGGGCGGCCCGACCCGGCGCAGCGGCGGCGCGTCCGGATCGCGCAGACCCCAGACCGCCACGACCACCGGCACCATGCCGACGATCAGGGCCGACGCCGCAACCCCCGCGAAATGCACGCTGACAACCAGGAACAGGTAATAGACGACGTTCCCTGCCAGGCTCAGCCACGCCAGCGCCCGCCACGCCTTCAGGTCCAGCAGGCCGGCCACCCGCCGCCAGCGCGGCGCCAGCAGCAGGGCGGCGATGATCCCATAGGCCAGATACCGCCCCGCGCTCATCAGCATGGGCGAGGCGTCGGGCGCGACCTTGGGCGCCAGGAAGACCAGCCCCCACATGGCCCCAGCCCCTAGGCCGCTGGCTACGCCGATCAGGCGATCCCTGGACGCCATCAGTACAGCAGGAACGGGCGACGCGCCTCGCTCCACGCCTGTTCATCCGGCACGGTCAGCGCATCCAGATCGCCGGGCGTCGCGGCCGCATCATCAACCCATTCCCGCAACAGAGGCGAGCCGTTGATCACGTCGATCGGCAGCTTCCCAAAGGCGTATTCGTAGGGGAAGTCGCGCCACAGCTCATAGTCCGGATACAGCCGCCGGATCGCCTTGAACGCCAGCGCCTGCACCCGCCACGGCCGGAAGGCGTCGTGGTCATAGGTCGGGCCGTCGACATGGATCTGGACCCCGCTGCACAGCTGGCCCACGTGCTTGTGGAAGGTCGGCTGGAACCACATGTCCCGCAGCACGCAGCCCCCCAGCCACTGCGGCGCCAGCGCCCGCATCTCGGCGATCACCGCCCGGGCGTCGATGTCCGGCGCCCCGAACAGCTCCAGCGGCCGGGTCGTCCCCCGCCCTTCCGACAGAGTCGCCCCTTCCAGCATCACCGTGCCGGCATAGGCCCGCGCCATGCTCAGGTTCGGCGCATTGGGACTGGGGTTCACCCACGACCGGTCCTCCAGCGGCCAGCCGAAGCCCGGCCCCTGCTCCGGCGCCCACCCCTGCATCTCGATCACGCGATAGTCGACGTCCAGCTTGAACTGGTCGATGAACCACAGGCCCAGCTCGCCCATGGTCAGGCCGTGCCGCATCGGCATCGGCCCCGCCCCTACAAAGCTCTCCCAGCCCGGCCGCAGCGTCAGCCCCTCGACCGGCCGCCCCGCCGGATTGGGCCGGTCCAGCACCCACACCGTCTTGCCGTGCTTGGCCGCCGCCTCCAACACATAGAGCAGCGTCGTGACATAGGTGTAGATGCGGCAACCCAGGTCCTGAAGGTCGATCAGGATGACGTCGAACGTCTCCATCCACTCGTCCCTGGGCCGCCGCACCTCGCCGTACAGACTGAAGACGGGGAAGCCGTGGACGGGGTCCCGGTAATCCGGGCTCTCCATCATATTGTCCTGCAGGTCGCCCTTCATCCCGTGCTGCGGCCCGAAGGCGGCGGTCAGGGTGATCTCAGGGCAGGCCGCCAGCGCATCGACCGCATGGGTCAGGTCGCGCGTCACCGACGCCGGATGCGCCAGCAACGCCACGCGCCGCCCCTTCAGCTCCGCGCGCAGGGCATCGTCGGACAGCAGGCGATCAAGGCCGAACTTCATGGCAGTTCCAGAACGAAGGAGTCGGGGTGATGAAAGTCGGGCTTATCCGACGGATGCGCCAAGGCCCAGTAGGAGATGTTCCCGTCGACGTCCTCGATGACGGCGGAGAGGCCGATGCCCGTCACGTGCGGCCATCCCGGCCAGTCGAGGATCGCTTCGACCTCAATGGCATCTCCCGTGACGTCACCAAGGCGCTGAATACGCACCCCACCGAGGTTCTGCATCCCGTCCCGGTAGCCTTCGAAGCCGTAAGAGGCCCATTCGCCAGACGGCGAGATATTGAACTCCGCATAGCTTCCATCCGAAAGCCGGGCAAAAACCTCAAAGCAGGTGTGCTTCCACAAGCCGTCCGTCCGCCCGGCCTCCATCAACATGAGGTCCGGCGATCGAGTGGAAGCGAAGGTTTCCGCCGCCTCCTGACTCGCCTTGTCTAACTGCTGCAGGCGCTGGGGAATGCGGACGCTGCTGGCGGCGCCTGACAAGCGGAACTTCACGAAGGCCCATGACCGGCCTTCCTGGTCCAGATCCGCTTCAATCCGGACAGAAGGTCCGTCCGCCGTCGTCGGGTGTGGGATCAGGGTTGCGCGCATCCGTCACCGATAGCGCCCGCTTGACGCCGGTCAACCGCTGCGGCTACCCAAGGCCCATGTTCGCCGCCCGCACCACCGCCGGCCTGTATTACCGCCCGCTGATCTAGCGAGCGGCCCGCGAACTCGCGCCGCCTTCGCTGGTGGTGCGCTTTCCTGAAATGGAAGACGGCCGCCGGCATCCCTGCTAACGGAGCCGACCATGACCGACACCGATTTCAAGTCCGACTTCCTCAAGACGCTGCGCGATCGCGGCTACATCCATCAGATCACTCATCCGGTCGAACTGGACGCCGCGGCGGCGTCCGGCGTGGTCACGGCCTACATCGGTTTTGACGCCACGGCGCCCTCGCTGCACGTCGGCAGCCTGATCCAGATCATGATGCTGCGCCGGCTTCAGCAGGCCGGTCACAAGCCGGTCGTCCTGATGGGCGGCGGCACGACCAAGGTCGGCGATCCCACCGGCAAGGACGCCTCGCGCCCGCAACTGGCCGATGAAACCATCCAGGCGAACATCGCCAGCATCCGCACGGTGTTCGAGAAATTCCTGACCTTCGGCGACGGCCCCACCGACGCCATCATCGTCGACAACGACGAATGGCTGTCGACCTTCG
Source organism: Brevundimonas sp. (assembly GCF_004210735.1). Taxonomy (GTDB): domain Bacteria; phylum Pseudomonadota; class Alphaproteobacteria; order Caulobacterales; family Caulobacteraceae; genus Brevundimonas. Next base: position 2,729 of record NZ_SDZL01000045.1, on the reverse strand, counting down.
GCTACATCCAGTTCCTGCGCGACTTCGGCACCCATTTCACGATCAACCGGATGCTGAGCTTCGACTCGGTCAAGCTGCGGCTCGAGCGCGAGCAGCCGATGACCTTCCTCGAGTTCAACTACATGCTGATGCAGTCGGTGGACTTTCTGGAGCTGAACCGGAACCGGAACGTCACCCTGCAAATGGGCGGTTCGGACCAGTGGGGGAACATCACCTCGGGCGTCGATCTGGTCCGCCGCGTGGATCAAAAGGCCGCCTTCGGCCTGACCACGCCGCTGCTGACCACGGCCTCGGGCGGCAAGATGGGCAAGACGGCACAGGGCGCGGTGTGGCTGAACGCCGAACAGTTGAGCCCCTATGACTACTGGCAGTTCTGGCGCAACGCCGAGGACGCCGACGTGGGCCGCTTCATGCGCCTGTTCACCGACCTGTCGCTGGACGACATCGCCGCGTTCGAAGCGATGGAGGGCGCACAGATCAACGAGGCCAAGAAGGCCCTGGCCGACGCAGCCACCACCCTGCTGCACGGCGCCGACGAAGCCGCCAAGGCCCGCGCCGCCGCCGAAAGCGCCTTCGAAAAGGGCCAGTTGTCGGCCGACCTGCCCACCGTCGAGATCGCCCGGGACGAGGTGATCGGCTCCATGGTCGCCGCCGTCACGACCAGGGCCGGCCTGACCGCCTCCAACGGCGAGGCGCGTCGTCTGGCCCAGGGCGGCGGCCTTCGACTGAACGACGAGGCGATCACCGACGGCGCCCGCCTGATCGAGGCCTCCGACGTCAACGCCGACGGCGTGCTGAAACTGGCGGCGGGCAAGAAGAAGATCGTTCTGGTTCGACCCGTCTGAGCGGAGTGACACAGATGACCGGCATCACCGAAGGCCAGGCCGCCCTCGCCCTCGACCTGCCCACCGACGGCGGCGGCCGCTTCTCTCCGGCCGACCACGCGGGCCGCACGGTCGTGCTGTTCTTCTATCCCAAGGCTGACACGCCCGGTTGCACGACCGAGAGTCAGGATTTCTCGGCCCTGATTGACGACTTCGCCGCCGCCGGCGCCGTGGTCATCGGCGTCTCGCGCGATCCGGTGAAGAAGCTGGACCGCTTCAAGGTCAAGCACGACCTGAAGGTCATTCTGGGCTCGGACGAGGATGGCGCCGTCACCGAGGCCTGGGGCGTGTGGGTCGAGAAAACCCTGTATGGCCGCCAGTATATGGGCGTCGAGCGGGCCACCTTCGTGATCGGCCCCGACGGCCTGATCCGCCACATCTGGCGCAAGGTCTCGGTCAAGGGGCACGCTCAGGCCGTTCTGGACCAGATTCGCGCCGACTGACGAAAGCAGATCATCGCGGGACGGAGGAACTGCGACAGAGTCGTCATTTCCCCCTTCGCGCGAAATCTGACGTCTGACAGCATTCAGATTCGCGCGAAACATCCCCAAGATAGTTAACACGGGGTAAACAGACTTGATGCCACGGCGGCTATAGGGCCATAACGCCTCCCGAACGTGGGGGCGTTTGTCCATGGCGAGCGAAGACACAGGCATGCGGAGGTCGATTCTCGAACGGCTTATCCCTGTCCGCTATGTCTATCTGCGTAGCGGCGAGGACGTCCGAGCCTGCGCCCTGACCCCCGGTCGCCAGATCATGATCGGCCTGGGCACGGTCGCCTTCGCCGCCTGGACCCTGGTGGCGTCGGGCAGCTTCGTCTTCGACATGATCGTGCGCAGCCAGTCGGACGACGCCGTTGTGCGCGCCCGCGCCGCCTCGGAACGGCTGAACGCTGACCTTCAGGCCCGGCTGGACACCGCCGTCGCGCGCATGTCCGCCTCGGCTGGCTCGTTCGACGAAGTCGCCCACATGGTCGAACGCCGCCACGCCGCCTTGGCCCAGCTGACGACCGCCTTCCGCGGCGTGGAGGGAGCGGAACAGGCCCTGACCCCGGCCCCGACCGCCGCAGCCACTCGGAATCCCGTCCAGCGCATCATGGCCGTGCGCATGGATCAGGAACGGCTGATCGAACGGGCCGAGGATTTCGCCCAGACCCGGGCCGAGCGCCTGCGCCTAGCCTTCCGCCTGGCCGGGCTGAATCCCGCCGCCTACACGCCCCGCAACGCCGGCCTGGGCGGACCGCTGGTCGAGGCGGGCGATCCGCGCGCCCTGGCCGCCATCCTGGACGTGGACGAGCCCTTCGCCGTTCGGGTGCGCCACGCAGCCGACAGCCTGTCGGACATGCGCCGCCTGACCGACGCGGCCGAAACCGTGCCCTTCCACCGGCCCAGCGATCAGGCGCGAACCACCTCCGGCTTCGGCGTGCGCTTTGATCCGTTCAACGGTCGTCCCGCCCTGCATCAGGGTCAGGACTTCGCCGCCCCCCTGAACACGCCCATCCATGCCACGGCGCCGGGCGTCGTATCATTTGCCGGCGTTCGTTCAGGGTATGGCAACACCGTTGAGGTAGACCACGGTCGCGGTTTCAAGACGCGATACGCCCATCTGAACGCCCTGGCGGTGCAAACCGGCCAGCCGGTCGCCCTTGGCCAACGGGTCGGCGCGATGGGAACCAGCGGACGCTCCACGGGCGTCCACCTCCATTACGAGGTCTGGCTGAATGGCCGACCCCAGAACCCCGCCCGCTTCCTCAGAGCAGGAGATCAGATTGTTCAACAAGGCTAAGTCCCCCGCCCCGCAGCCGCGTTCCGCGTCGAACACGCCGCCGATCCCGCCGCTGCCCGA
>NZ_SDZL01000152.1 GCF_004210735.1 Brevundimonas sp. | reverse complement strand
CTGTATGTCGGAAACTTCGTAGGTGAAGGCCGCAGCGTTCAGGCGGAGCGAGTCGAACAGGGTCGACTTGAAGCCGGCCTCATACGACATGACCGTTTCGGACTGGGCGAGCGACGGCGGGTTGAAGAAGGCGACGTCACGGCCCTGGATCGACGGGCCACGGAAGCCATCGGCAACACGTGCGAACACCGAGAAGTCCTGCGTGATGTCGTACATCGCGCTCACGTCCCAGCTCACATACTCGTCCGAGATCTTGCGGTCGTTGGTCGTGTCGGCCGGAACCGTCAGCTTCTTCAGGTCGTCCGTGTAGCGCACGCCGCCCGTGACGGTGAGGGCGTCGGTCAGGTCATAGCTGAGCTGGCCGAAGACGGCCCACGACTTGTTCTCGTGTTTCAGCGTGGCCGGCGGCGGGAAGCCCGACGGTCCGACCGTGGTGACGGTGAAGGCGCTGTCGAAATAGTAGACGCCGGTCTGCCATTGCAGCGGGCCTGCCGTGTCGCTGGCAAGGCGGATTTCCTGCGTGGTCTGGCCGAGCTTGTCGATCGAGTCCTGCGTGTCCGAGTCGAACGGGATGAAGCCCGGGCCCACGCCGGCGATGCCGCCGTCGATGTCGCCACGGCTGTAGCCGTTGGCGCTCTCATAGCCGGTGATCGAGGTCAGCTTGATGTCGCCGAAATCATAGCCGATGTTCGCCGAACCGCCCCAGGCGTTGTACTGCTGCGGGTTGTTGCCGCCCTGGTTGTAGCTCACGCGGTCGCGGTCATAGTTGCTGTTGAGGCCGTTCGGCCCCAGCACGTTGGCGCGGAACACAGCGGCGGTGCCGTCGAGATCGCGGCCATGCACGTTGAGCAGGATGTCCATCGCGTCGACCGGCTTGAGGGCGACCTGCAGGCGGCCGGCCAGCTCGTCGAAGCCGCCGAGATTGTCGTCGCCGGCCAGTTCCGTGTTGTCGATCCAGTCGTCGCGGTGCTGATACAGCATCGAGCCGCGAACCTGCACGCCCGGGACGATCTCGCCGCCGATGCCGCCGTCAAACGTCTTGGTGCCGTACGAGCCGTAGGAGGCCTGCGCGTTGTAGTCGAATTCTTCGGT
>NZ_SDZL01000151.1 GCF_004210735.1 Brevundimonas sp. | reverse complement strand
GAATATGGCGACCGCTTCGGCGGCATCGTGATTGTCGACTCGCCGGTGAACCCGCCCGACACGCCGCGTCGTGGCCCGCCGCCCGTGCACGGCACGAAAGTCTATCCGTCTCTTGAGTCTGCGCTCGCCCGCTTCCGCCTTGCGCCGCCGCAGATCTGCGATAACCACTACGCGCTCGACTACATCGCGCGCTGGTCGCTTCGGAAGGCGCCGCTCAAGGACGGATCAGGGGACGGCTGGGCGTGGAAGTTCGACCCGTCGATCTGGCAGCGCTTCACCGTATCCCGACCGCCGCAGGAGCTGCTGAAGGAAACCCGCTGCCGCATCGCCCTGCTCAAGGGCGACAAGTCCATCCTCTGGGACGCGGACGTGCGCGACTACATGCGCGGCCTGCTCAACAAGCAGGTGCCCTTCATCGAAATCCCCGAGGCGCGCCACCACGTCATGCTCGACCAGCCGCTTGCCTTCGTGGCCGCCCTGCGCACCCTGCTGCAGGAATGGCGCTATTCGACGTCTGACCGGATGGTACCGCCCAGCGGGGCCTGACGCCTCAGGATGGCGGGTAGCCACGCAGAGCTGCGCGATTCCCACTCTGACCGCCGGAAAAGCTCTGCCGGGAGGCTTTCTGGTCCGTGTTTCGGACCGGCATCGGGGCAAGCCTGGCCTCTGCAACCAGCCTCCCTGCGCCCGGGGCGGTAGGAAATCCCCGAAAAAGCCGAATCGGGCCGGGGTATGCGGCCTTTTCGGCGCTTTTCTTCTGGCGGCGATACCGCTACACCGTGGCCCGCTTAGGACCTTCAAATCGCTGGGAGATGACTCGCGATGGCGCATGTTGAACCGACTGGCCAGATCGTTACGCCGCCGGCCCACACCGACGCGTACATGGATATGTCGGCCCGCCGTGGCATGTGGTCCGGCTTTGGTCACTTCACGACCTGGGGCTCGATGCTCCTGATCCTGACGGTTGGTTACGCCACCTTCGTCATCACCATGGGCGTTCCGTGGATCGGCGCCCTGATCGGCTTCGCCGTGTTCGGCGTCGCCGTCGGCCTGCTGATGAACATGGGCGGCGCCTGGGTTGCGACGGTTGTCGGCCTCTG
>NZ_SDZL01000150.1 GCF_004210735.1 Brevundimonas sp. | reverse complement strand
CCGGCGAGCTCAAGTTGACCGACGGCAGCCAGTACCAGGGCCTGTTCGCCAAGGGCCAGCCGAACGGCGCCGGGGTGCGCAGCGATGCCAGCGGCAATCAGTTCAGTGGCTACTTCGTCAATGGCCAGCTGCAAGGCAGCGGCACTTACGACAGCGCCGATGGCGAGCAGTACATCGGCGAGTTCAAGGACAACCGCCTGCAAGGCCGCGGCCGCTTCGAAAACGCCGACGGCGACGTCTGGATCGGTGAGTTCAGCGATGGCTCGCTGGACGGCCAGGGGGAGCTGCTGGGCAGCGATGGCAGCCGCTACAAGGGCGGCTTTCGCAACTGGCGGTTCGCGGGCGAAGGCCGCCTGCACCTGGCGGACGGCAGCCAGTACATCGGCGGTTTTGCCGACGACGCCTACCAGGGCCATGGCCGCCTGATCCAGGCCGACGGCCGCATCGAGGGCGGCTACTGGGTCAAGGGCGTGCGTGTGCGCGACGAACAGAGCAAGCTGTTGCCCGACCCGCTCGACCTGGCCCTGCTCAATCAGGGCAAGCTGCTCAAGGACGCGCTGGCCCAGGTGCCGCCATCCAAGGCGCCGATCCAGCTGTACAGCCTGGTGCTGGCCGGCGACGGCCAGCAAAGTGTGTTCATGCGTGAAGCCGACTATGTCAGCAACATTCTCAAGGTGCGCTTTGGTGCCAGCGGCCAGATCACCCTGGTCAACCACCGCGATCACCTGGCCGATCGGCCAATGGCCACCCGCCAGAACCTCACCCGCGCCGCCACAACCCTGGCCGAGCGCAGCGGCCCGGAAGACCTGATCTTCATCTACCTGACCAGCCACGGCAGCGCCGATCACCAGCTGGTGCTTGACCAGCCGCGCCTGCAACTGGCCGATCTCTCCGCCGATGAGCTGGCCAGCGCCCTCGCGCCGCTCAAAGACCGCGACAAGGTGGTAGTGATCTCGGCCTGCTACTCCGGCGGCTATATCCCGCCACTGAAGGATGAGCGGACCCTGATCATGACCGCCGCGCGCCCGGACCGGCTGTCGTTCGGCTGTTCGGAAGAGGCCGACTTCACCTATTTCGGCGACGCCCTGTTCGCTGAAGCCCTGAACCAGACCGACGATTT
>NZ_SDZL01000149.1 GCF_004210735.1 Brevundimonas sp. | reverse complement strand
ATCTGGCGCGACTTGCGCCGCGTGATCGTGCGCCAGGGGCGGATGTGATTGATGTCTTGGCTCATAGTACTGGGCTCACGTGGTCGTCCGATCAGCCGTTGCCGACATTTGGCCCTTTAACATGGCCCCGTAAAGGCAACGGCCGCACGAGGAAGGTCGCGCGGCCGTTGAATAATCATCGAAAGGCCCGCGATTACTGGTCCGGATAGGCCGCGAGAGCCGGGTCGGAGGCCGGGGTCTGCGGCTGGGCCGGAGCGGGATTGGCGACGGCCGGCAGCTCGCGCGGCGGCGTGGTCGCCTGGGCGGGACGCGGCGGGCGCGGCTTGGCCGGAACGGCGGCAGCGCCGGCAACCGGCGGCGTGCCCGTGGCGCCCGGAGCGGGCGTGGGCGCAGCTTCGGCGGCGATCGACGGGTCGACCGGGATTTCGGTGATGAGCGGGGCGCGTTGCGCGGCAAGGTCGACGCTCTGCGAATAGACCTGCCCGCCTTCAGTCTGGACGAGGCCGAGCGAAGCGTCGCCCAGGCGCCATTCGAAGGCTGCGCCGTCGTTGACGGAAATGGTCCAGCCGGCGCCGACGCGGACGGGATAGCTTTCACCGGCGACGAAATCGCGGTGGACGTACTTGTCGCCCTTGGCGGAGCGGACTTCGACGGAGCCGGGACGCAGCGCGACGATGCGCAGGCGCTGGCCGACGGCGTTGGCGGTGTCGACAGCGGCGGTGGCGGCGGGGTTGGCAGTCGTGGTGGTGGTGCTGGCGGTGGTGGTCTGCTTGTCGCCATTGGCGAGGAAGAAGACAGCGGCGGCGCCGACGAGGCCGACGATCAGGATGCCGAGCATCGGCACGGCGACCGGCAGCTTGCGCGATTTGGAGGAAGCCGGCTGGGCGATGTCCTGCTTTTCCGGATCCTTGAGGATCGCGCACTCGGCGAGGTAGCGGTCGAGCGTATTCTGCTCGTCCATGCCGAGGAAGCGGGCGTAGGATTTGATGTAGCCCTTGGCGTAGACGGGGGCGCCAAGAAGGTTCGGCGTCATCTCTTCAATGGCGCGGAGGTGGCTGAGGTGGACGCGGGTGTCGCGCGAGACCTGTTCGAGCGAGTAGCCGGCATTCTCGCGGGCGGCGCGGATGAT
>NZ_SDZL01000148.1 GCF_004210735.1 Brevundimonas sp. | reverse complement strand
CTGTCGCAAACGGGGGCGAGTTCGGTGAGGACGCCGCGGGCGTCCTTCACGGCCTGGCAGGCGAAGACGATGGCGACGTGGTCGCCCTGCTCTTTCGCGGCGCGGATGGCGGCGGCGAGTGTCGCGGCGCCGCCGGGATTGTGGGCGGCGTCGATCCAGATGGCGGCGTCGCCGCTGAGCGGGCCGGGCTTGAGGCGTTGCAGGCGCGCGGGCCATGTCGCTTCGCGCAGGCCGGCGGACATGTGTTGCGCGGTGATGCGCTTGTCGCCGATGGCTTCGATGACGGCGCAGGCGGCGGCGGCGTTCTGGCCCTGATGCTTGCCGCGCAGGCCGAGCCAGGGCGTGCGGACGGTGAGCGTCTTCGACTGGTAGGTGAAGGCTTCGCCTTCCCATGTGGCTTTCCAGTCGTCGCGGGCGACGATGATGTTGGCGGCGGCGGCGCGGGCTTCCTCGCGCAGGACGGCGAGCGCGATGGCGGGCTGTTCGGCGATGATGGCGGGGACGCCTTCGCGGAAGATGCCGGCCTTCAGGCGCGCGATGGCGGCGACACCGGAGACGCCGAACATGGATTCATGGTCGCGGCTGATCGGCGTGACGACGGTGGCGGCGGGACGGGCCATGACGTTGGTGGCGTCGGTTGCGCCGCCGGCGCCGACTTCGATGATGGAGAGATCGGCGCGGGTGTGGGCGAAGAGGCAGAAGGCGGCGGTGGTGAGGGCTTCGAAATAGGTGAGGCCTTCGGTGCGGCGGGTGATGTCGGACAGGACTTCGGTGAGAGCTTCGTCGTCGACAAGCTTGCCGGCGATGCGGATGCGTTCGTTGACGCGGATGAGATGGGGCGACGTGAAGACGTGGACGGTGAGGCCGGCGGCTTCGGCCATGGCGCGGATGAAGGCGCCGGTGGAGCCCTTGCCGTTGGTGCCGGTGATGTGGATGGCGGGCGGGATGCGATCCTGCGGGTCGCCGAGGTCGACGAGCGCCTTGCGGATCTGGGTCGTGCCCCAGGCCGGGGAGACACGCCCGGCCGCGTTGTCGCGGAAGCGGTCAAGTTCGGCTTGCACGAGGGCGGCGTCGGCCAAGTCCTTAGTCTCCAGATCGTGCGCGCCCCCAAATCCGCGCGCGAGTTATGTAGGGAGGGT
>NZ_SDZL01000147.1 GCF_004210735.1 Brevundimonas sp. | reverse complement strand
CTGTCGCAAACGGGGGCGAGTTCGGTGAGGACGCCGCGGGCGTCCTTCACGGCCTGGCAGGCGAAGACGATGGCGACGTGGTCGCCCTGCTCTTTCGCGGCGCGGATGGCGGCGGCGAGCGTGGCGGCGCCGCCGGGATTGTGGGCGGCGTCGATCCAGATCGCAGCATCACCACTCAGCGGGCCATGCTTGAGGCGTTGCAGGCGCGCGGGCCATGTCGCTTCGCGCAGGCCGGCGGACATGTGTTGCGCGGTGATGCGCGTGTCGCCGATCGCTTCGATGACGGCGCAGGCGGCGGCGGCGTTCTGGCCCTGATGTTTGCCGCGCAGGCCGAGCCAGGGCGTGCGGACAGTGAGCTTCTTCGACTGGTAGGTGAAGGCTTCGCCCTCCCACGTGGCTTTCCAGTCGTCGCGGGCGACGATGATGTTGGCGGCAGCGGCGCGGGCTTCCTCGCGCAGGACGGCGAGCGCGATGGCCGGTTGTTCGGCGATGATGGCGGGGACGCCTTCGCGGAAGATGCCGGCCTTCAGGCGCGCGATGGCGGCGACGCCGGAGACGCCGAACATGGATTCATGGTCGCGGCTGATCGGCGTGACGACGGTGGCGGCGGGGCGGGCCATGACGTTGGTAGCGTCTGTCGCGCCGCCGGCGCCGACTTCGATGATGGAGAGATCGGCGCGGGTGTGGGCAAAGAGGCAGAATGCAGCGGTGGTGAGGGCCTCGAAATAGGTGAGGCCTTCGGTGCGGCGGGTGATGTCGGACAGGACTTCGGTGAGGGCTTCGTCGTCGACCAGCTTGCCGGCGACGCGGATGCGTTCGTTGACGCGGATGAGATGGGGCGAGGTGAAGACGTGGACGGTGAGGCCCGCGGCTTCGGCCATGGCGCGGATGAAGGCGCCGGTGGAGCCTTTGCCGTTGGTGCCGGTGATGTGGATGGCGGGCGGGATGCGATCCTGCGGGTCGCCGAGTTCGACGAGCGCCTTGCGGATCTGGGTCGTGCCCCAGGCCGGGGAGACGCGGCCGGCCGCGTTGTCGCGGAAGCGGTCAAGTTCGGCTTGCACGAGGGCGGCGTCGGCCAAGTCCTTAGTCTCCAGATCGTGCGCGCCCCCAAATCCGCGCGCGAGTTATGTAGGGAGGGT
>NZ_SDZL01000146.1 GCF_004210735.1 Brevundimonas sp. | reverse complement strand
ATCGATAGTCTCCCGGCAAACAACCGGGAGACCGTCATGCATAGCTTCGATGTCTGCGAGTGCGGAGCGCCGCTGCAGCGGATGGAGCGGGAGACGCCGGAGCCGATCGGCTCTGAGGTCGTGCTCAAGGTGCTGGCGGCGGGCGTCTGCCATTCCGATCTGCATATCTGGGACGGCTATTACGAGCTCGGCGGCGGGCAGAAGCTGAAGCTGCAGGACCGCGGCGTGAAGCTGCCGCTGACCATGGGCCATGAGAATGTCGGCGAAGTTGTTGCCGTCGGACCTGACGCCAAGGGCGTGAAGGTTGGCGATGTGCGGCTGATCCATCCCTGGATGGGTTGCGGCGAGTGCATCGTGTGCAAGCGCGGCGAGGAGAACCTCTGCACCAAGCCGTGCAGCGTGGGCATCCATCGCGGCGGCGGGTTCGCGACGCACGTGCTGGTTCCGCATACGCGCTACCTGTTCGACATTTCGGGGATCGCGCCGGAGAAAGCCGCGCCGCTGGCATGCTCGGGCGTGACGGCGTTCAGCGCGCTGAAGAAGGTGTCGGATACGCTGGCGCAGGCGCCGGTGGTGATGATCGGCGCGGGCGGGGTCGGGCTGATGGCTCTGGCGCTGCACAAGAAGATGGGCGGGCATTCGACCATCGTGGTGGACATCGATCCGGCCAAGCGCGAGGCGGCCAAGGCGGCCGGCGCGACACATGTGATTGATGGCTCGGCCAAGGATGCGGCGGACCAGATCCGTGCGGCGACGGGCGGCGGGGCGTGGGCGGTGATCGATTTCGTCGGCGCGGGCGCCACGGTGAAGCTGGGCGTCGATACGACGATCAAGGGCGGCAAGGTGATCGTGGTCGGCCTGTTCGGCGGCGACGTGACCATCCCGACGCCGTTCTTCCCGATGAAGGCGCTGACCGTGCAGGGCAGCTATGTCGGCAGCCTGGTGGAGATCGCTGAGCTGCTGGAGCTGGTGAAGCGGACCGGCGCGCCTGAAGTGCCGATCAAGACGCGGCCGCTGGAGCAGGTGAATGCCGCGCTCAATGACCTGCGCGACGGCAAGGTTATCGGCCGGGTGGTGATGACGCCGGCTTAGCAAGGCGGGCTGGTGATGGTGACCGTCCTCGAGGAGTTCCGGCTTCAGTCGCACTT
>NZ_SDZL01000044.1 GCF_004210735.1 Brevundimonas sp. | reverse complement strand
GGCGGGGCCGATAGGCGTGACCTCGGGCGCGTTCAGGTCCAGGCCGCGGGCATAGACCAGGCGTTGCGCGTATTTCAGCTCGCAGCCCAGACCGATGGCCAGGTCGTGCCCCTCGGTGAAGGCGTCATGCCCTTGACGGTCGACGGTGCGGGCCAGGGTGAACCAGCGGCCGCCGGGCTTTCCGTCCATGTCCGGCGTCTCGATGATCTGGGTGATGACGCGGCCGGGCGTGCGGAAGGCCGAGTGCAGCCGCCAGCGCGGACAGGCGCCGCCGAAGCGTGAGAAGGGAAAGGCTCCGGAGGCGTAGCGTTTGGAGATGTTCCCGGCCTGATCGACCCGCATCAGGAAGAAGGGCACGCCGCGCGCCGTCGGTCGCGACAGGGTCGTCAGCCGGTGCGCCGCCTGTTCGAAGCCGACGCCGAACCGGGCCTGCAACCGCGCCAGATCATAGCCCGTGTCCTCGACCGTGCGGTGGAAGGCGGCGTAGGGCATCAGGGTCGCGGCGGCCAAGGTATTGGTCAGTGACACCTTCAACAGGGCGTGGGTCGCGCTGTCGGGCGGTGATGCGGCCTGGGTCATCGCCTCCAGATCGGCCCCGTGTTCGCTGAGGGCCAGCTGATAGGCGACGGCGAAAGCGCGGGACGAGGGCCCCAGCGTTTCGGACAGCAGCAGCCGGCGGCGGTGGGGGTCGTAGCGCCGGGTCCATTCGACCATGACCTCGGCCGGCAGGGTACGGACGGTCAGGCCGTGGCGTGACGCCAGATGGGCGCGGGCTAGAGCCTCGAAGCTGACATCGGGCGCGGTGGCGTCTGCGCGCAAGGCATCGTGCAGAGCCTCGCCCAGTGTATCCAGTTCGGGGAAATGGTTGTGACGCGACTGGATGTGTTCACGCACCCATTCGGACGGACTGTCGCCCGGCGCGTCGGCGCGGGTCCGCTCGCGCGTGCGGGCGTCGGCGAAGGCCCGATACAGGCGCAGCAGGGCGTCGGCCAGGGCGGGCTGATCGTCGGTCAGCTGGACGATTTCATGCCGGGGGACGGCCAGACCCTGGAACACCGGATCGGACAGCGCCTCGGTCAGTTCGGTCTCGGAGGCCCCGCCCTGGCCCAGGCCGCGCAGGTCGACGTCATAGGTCTGGGCCAGGCGCAGCAGCAGCTGGGCCGAGACCGGGCGCTGGTTCCGCTCGATATGGTTCAGGTAGGAGGGGGAGACGCCGAGGTCCGCCGCCATCGCCGTCTGGGTCAGCGCAAGATCGCGCCGGAGCCGTTTCAAACGGCCGCCCAGAAACAGTTTACGATCGGCCGTCGTGTCCATTTCGACAGAATGTCACAATATGACTGAACAGCAAGTGTCATATAATGACAAAGCGACATCGTAAGTTGACCGTGCGCTGTATCGAATGTGACTTCGACGTGGTCCTCTGATCCGGACAGCGGTTGCGGCCGCGCCTATCCAGATCAGAGATCGACCATGACCACCTTCGCCGACCTGGTTCCCTCGCCCAAGGGCCGTTTTGACGGCATCGAACGCCCGTACAGCCCGCAGGACGTTCTGCGCCTGCGCGGCTCCGTGCCGATCACCTATTCGCTGGCCGAGCGCGGCGCCAATCGCCTGTGGGAGCTGCTGCACAGCGAGCCCTATATCAACGCCCTGGGCGCGGTGACCGGCAATCAGGCGATGCAGATGGTCCGCGCGGGGCTGAAGGCCATCTATCTGTCCGGCTGGCAGGTGGCGGCCGACGCCAACACCGCCGGGGCCATGTATCCGGACCAGTCGCTGTACCCGGCCAACGCCGCGCCGGAGCTGTGCCGCCGTATCAACCGCACCCTGCAACGCGCCGACCAGATCGAGCACGCCGAGGGCGGCGCCAAGCGGGACTGGTTCGCCCCCATCGTCGCCGACGCCGAGGCCGGCTTCGGCGGGCCGCTGAACAGCTTCGAGATCATGAAGGCCTTCATCGAGGCGGGCGCTGCGGGCGTCCACTTCGAGGACCAACTGGCTTCGGAAAAGAAGTGCGGCCACCTCGGCGGCAAGGTTCTGATCCCGACCCAGGCGCATGAGCGCAACCTGATCGCGGCGCGTCTGGCCGCCGACGTCTGCGGCACGCCGACGATCACGGTCGCCCGCACCGACGCCGAGAGCGCCCAGCTGATCACCTCTGACGTGGACGAGCGCGATCGGCCCTTCATCGACCGCGACAGCCGCACGCCCGAGGGCTTCTTCCGCTTGAAGGAAGGGACCGGCCTGGACCACTGCATCGCGCGCGGCCTGTCCTACGCCAACATCGCCGACCTGCTGTGGTGGGAGACCAGCCATCCCGACCTGGACGACGCGAAACGGTTCGCCGAGGCGGTTCAGAAGGAACACCCCGGCAAGCTGATGGCCTACAACTGCTCGCCGTCCTTCAACTGGAAAGCCAAGCTGGACGACGCCACCATCGCCAAATTTCAGCGTGAGCTGGGGGCCATGGGCTACAAATTCCAGTTCGTGACCCTGGCCGGGTTCCACAGCCTGAACAACGGCATGTTCGAACTGGCCAGCGGCTATCGCGACCGCGGCATGGCCGCCTATTCCGAGCTGCAGCAGCGCGAGTTCGGCAACGAGGCCGCCGGCTACACCGCCACCCGCCACCAGCGCGAGGTCGGCACCGGCTATTTCGACGATGTGGCGACCGTCATCTCGTCCGGCCAGTCCTCGACCACGGCCCTGAAAGACTCCACCGAGACCGCGCAGTTCGTCGCGGCCGAATGAAAAGAGGAGACGAAACGATGCAACCCCTGACCAACCCGGACGCCATCATCGACTTCTGCCTGGCGCCCCTGAACCTGGACACCCGGACGGAGGCCGAGCGCGAGGTCCGTCGCCGGCTGGAGCATGTCATCAAGACGTTCCGGGCGCGGGTGGCCCAGCCGGTGGCTGTCGACTTTTCCGAGATCCCGTCACAGGTGATCAACGAGGCGGCGCACGGCTACGAATAGGCGGCTCAGGCCGCGACCACGGTCTCGACACGAAGGGGCGGGTCCATCACCAGGCCGAGCAGTTCAGCGGCGTTGAACGGTTTGGCCAGGTGCAGGTCCGCCCCGGCGTCGATGGCGCCGGCGATATGTTCGGGCAGGGCGTTGGCCGTCAGCATGACGATGGGCGTCCGCTCCAGTCCCATGGTCGCCTCGTGCAGGCGGATTTCGCGCACGGCGGTCAGGCCGTCCATCACGGGCATCTGCATGTCCATCAGGATCAGATCATAGGTTCGGGATCGGGCGGCCGACAGGGCCTGGGCGCCATCCTCGACCATGGTCAGTTCCACGTCCGCCTGGGCCAGGATCAGTTCGACCACCTTGCGGTTGGTGGGGTGGTCATCGGCCACCAGAATACAGCGGCCCCCCGATTTCGGAGCCAGCCCATGCTCGACCACGGGCGCGGCCTGGGTCGGAGCCGAGGCGATCTTCATCGGCAGGGTCAGGATGAAGGCCGAGCCGCCGCCGGGTTCACTCTCGCAGTCCAGATCGCCACCCATCATGTCCGCCAGCTGACGCGAGATGGCCAGGCCCAGTCCCGAGCCGCCGAAGCGGCGGGTGATGGCGCCGTCCGCCTGTTCGAACCGGCTGAACAGGCGTTCGCGGGTTGCGCTGTCGAAGCCGATGCCGGTGTCCTCGACCGAGAAGCGCAGCGTCGGCGAACCGTCACGATCCGGGCCCCGATCGACGTTCAGGCCGACGAAGCCGGCGCTGGTGAATTTCACAGCGTTGGACACCAGATTGGTCAGCACCTGTTTCAGGCGAACCGGATCGCCCGCGATCCAGACACGCGCGTCAGGCGCGACCTCGACAAAGAAGCGCAGGCCCTTTTCCTCGGCCGTGGCGGCGTACAGGCGAGCCGCCTCATTCACCGTGGTCTCGAGATCGAAGACTTCCTCAGACAATTCCAGGCGGCCGGATTCGACGCGAGCCAGGTCCAGAATGTCGCTGAGCAGGGACTGCAGCGTCTTGCCCGAGGATTCAATGAGAGCCAGCATTTCCGTCTGCGTCGGCGTCAGGTCGGTGCGGGAGAGAGCCTGGGCCAGGCCGATGACGCCGTTCAGGGGTGTGCGGATCTCGTGGCTCATATTGGCCAGGAACAGGCTCTTGGCGCGGTTGGCGCTTTCGGCCGCGTCGCGCGCCTCGGCCAGGGCCTGGGCGTCGCGTTTCAGGTCCGTGATGTCGTTGACCACGGTCACGATGCCGCCCGCCGAGGTCATGCGGTCCTGAACCCGCAGCCAGCGGTCGCCGGCGATACGCTGCTCCATCGTGTTGGACAGGTCGCGGTGCGCGACCATGCGCGCCTCGATCCATTCCTCTTCGCGGCCGGCGGCCTCGGCGTACAGGCCTTCGTCGATGCCGATCTGCAGGATCTCGCGGAAGCTCTGGCCCGCGCGCAGGGCCGAGCGCAGTTCGGGATTCACCTCGGCGTATTTGGCGTTCCACAGGACCAGCCGGTCATTGGCGTCGAAGAAACCCAGACCATCAGGCATGGCGTCGATCGCCTCGCGCAGTTCGCGCAGCGTGGCCAGGCGCGACCAATAGGACAGGGTGGCCAGCGCCGCGCCACCGAGGGCCAGCAACGCGATCAGCCCAACCGCCGCCCACAGCATGGCTGTGTCGTGCAGCAGGATCGGGTCGGGCTGGTTCACCGCCGTCAGCGTCAGACCCGGCAGGCTGATCAGGTGCAGCAGCAGGAAGCCCAGCGCGCCCGCAGCCGCCGCAGCGGTGGTTTTCAGGCGGGGCAGGCGGCGGTTCAGCCAGGAGCCCAGACCAAAGGCCATCACCGGCGCCAGGGTGGCGATGAAGCCCAGCCACAGGTTCCAGTTCACCTCAATCGGCGAGCGGATCGCGGCGACGGCCAGGAAGTTGATCCGCGCGACGGTCAGTGCGACCACCATCACGCCCAGCAGCCGCCACCACTCGTTTCGACCGAGCAGGAAGATGCAGACGCCCAGGAACGTCCCGGACAGGGCGCCGGTGAACGAAATCAGCGTCCGCCCCGGCGCGTAGTTGAGCAGATAGCCGGTATCCAGGCCCAGCATCAGGACGAAATGGCCGGCCCAGGCGCTGAGCCCGACAGCAAGCGAGGTCAGGATTGCCGCCCTCAACTGGCCGCGATGCCCCACGCGCATGGCATGGTTCAGCGTCTCCACGCCCGTGGAGAAGCCGCCAAAACAGACCGCCGTCGCCAGCAGGACGTACCGCCAGTCGAACAGGCCTATGAATTCGCCAAGCGCCGCAGCGACCATCGGGTCCCCTTCCAGGCCTGACTATTCCCGATTGAAGTGAATAAAGCGTAGGCGTAGCCGCAGATTGATCGCGACTTGTCATCAGGGTGACGTGAACCTCTTCTTGAAGGAGGATCGAGCGCACGGCTGATTCCCGTCGCGCGATGGAACCCCCAGCATGCCCTATGAGCATTCGCCATCGCCGGTCGCGCCGTCCCTGACCTCGCGCATGTGGACGGCGGGCGCCAGCGGCGGCGTGGCGATCTGCGTTCTGCTGGTGCTGGCGGTGTTTCATCGCGAGTTGGCCGGATGGCTGGTGCTGGGCGCTGTAGTGGTCGGTTTTTCGACATGGATGGCCAGCCGCCCGCGCCTGACGCCTGCGCCGTCCACCCCGTTGGAGCCTGCGGTCGAGGCGGTCGAGGGGACGGGCGGCTTGCTGAGCGACGCCTTTGAAGCGCTGCGCGATCCGGTGCTGATCGTCGCGGGACGCGAGCCGGACGATGTCGCCGGCCGCATGGTGGTGCTGGCCAACGGCGCCGCCCGCGAGCTGTTCCGCATTCCGCGCCAGGGCGCGCGGCTGGTGTCCGTGGTCCGCGACCCCGGCGTGCTTGAGATTGTGGACGAGGCGCTGTTCGGCGGGGTCGACCGCACGACCGACTATGCCGCCGTCGGGGCGCATGACCGTCACTGGCGCGCGCTGGCCCGGCCCTTGCCGGCCGAGGGTGAGGAGGCGCTGGCGCTGCTGGTGCTGCGGGACGAGACGGACGTGCGCCGTATGGAGCTGATGCGCGTCGACTTCCTGGCCAACGCCAGCCACGAACTGCGCACGCCGCTGGCCTCGCTGTCCGGGTTTATCGAGACGCTGAAGGGACATGCGCGCGAGGACAGTGTGGCGCGGGACCGCTTTCTGGACATCATGGCGGCCCAGGCCGACCGGATGAGCCGGCTGGTCGCGGACCTGCTGTCGCTCAGCCGGATTGAGCTGAACGAGCATATCCCCCCGTCGGGCAAGGTCGATTTGTCGCGGGCGATCTCTGACGTCGCGGACGCCGTCAGCGTCCTGACCGCCGAGCGCAAGGTCGGGGTGCGGATCGAGGGCGGGGCTGTGCGCACGCCGGTGATCGGCGACCGCGACCAGATCGTTCAGGTGGTCCAGAATCTGGTCGACAACGCGGTGAAATATTCGGCCGTGGGCGGGGTGGTCGAGGTGGTCGTCCGTCGCGATGTGTCGATCGACACGCCGCCGGAACTGATCATTCCGGGCAGCACGCGCCTGTCGCTGCTGACACCGGATCACCAGGCGGGGGCGAGATACGCCCAGGTCACGGTGCGCGATCACGGGCCGGGGATGGCGCGCGAATATCTGCCGCGCCTGACCGAGCGTTTCTATCGCGTCGAGGGCCAGAAGAGCGGCGAGCGGCTGGGCACGGGCCTGGGTCTGGCCATCGTCAAACATATCGTCAATCGCCACCGCGGCGGCATGACGGTGGAGAGCGCGCCGGGGCAGGGTGCGGCGTTCACGGCCTATTTCCCGATGGCGCCCGAGGGCCCCGCGCCATCGTCCGAGGCCTGACGACGTAACAGAACTGTCACGCCGCCGTCGTATTCCGCTGACCAATCGCGGGCAGTTTCCGCCGCGACGGATCGGCCCACCGGTGCGTTGTGATTCCCGCGCCTGTCGTCCGGACCCTGATGATCTGGTTTTCC
Organism: Brevundimonas sp.; assembly: GCF_004210735.1. Classification (GTDB taxonomy): domain Bacteria; phylum Pseudomonadota; class Alphaproteobacteria; order Caulobacterales; family Caulobacteraceae; genus Brevundimonas. The sequence continues at coordinate 16,498 of NZ_SDZL01000044.1, read as the reverse complement.
GCTCTTCTGCTGATCGCGCTGGCGATCGTCGCCTATTTCGCCGGGCGTGCCATGGTGCGTCGTCGCGCGGTCGACGGCGCGCGGGCGCATTCGCGGCCCGGCTATTTCGGCGTCTATGCGATGATCTGGGTGGCCGTGCCGGCGCTGGTCATCCTGGCGGGGGCCGGTGTCTTCTCGCGGCAGATCGAGCATCAGCTGCTGGTCGCCGGCGCGCCCGAGGCCGTCAGTCAGCTGGACGGGTTCCGCCGCGACGCCTTCCTGAATGACGCGCGACTGGTCGGGCAGGGGCGGTCGGCCCAGCAGATCTGGCCCCAGGACATCGCCGAGACCCTGCCCGCCGAGGGGCGCCGTGCGGCGCAGATCCGCACGACCCTGAACGTCGCCGGCATCGCCGCCCTGGCGCTGGCGGGCGTTCTGGGCGCGCTGTTCGCCCTGACGCAGATCCGGCCCCAGATGCGCGCCCGCAACCGGGTCGAGGGCTGGGTCGTGGGCCTGCTGTTCGCCTGTTCGGCGGTGGCGGTGCTGACGACCATCGGGATCATCGCCTCGCTGTTGTATGACTCCAGCCGCTTCTTCGCCTCGGTGCCGATCACGGAGTTCCTGTTCGGGACCAAATGGAGCCCGCAGATGGCCATTCGGGCCGATCAGGTCGGCTCGTCCGGGGCGTTTGGGGCCCTGCCGCTGTTCGCCGGCACCTTCCTGATCATGATGATCGCCATGATGGTGGCGGCGCCCATCGGCCTGTTCTCGGCCATCTATCTGTCGGAATACGCCGGGCCGACGGCCCGCGCCGTGTTCAAGCCGCTGCTGGAGATTCTGGCCGGCGTGCCGACCGTGGTCTATGGCTTCTTCGCCGCCCTGACGGTGGGGCCGGCGTTCCGTGTCTTCTTCAATGAGATCGGCCTGATGCTGATCGGCGGGCCGCTGGACGGGCTGGGGCATTATCTGTCCCTGGTCCAGAACCAGATGGCGCTGGTGGCGGGCGCAGTCATGGGGATCATGCTGATCCCGTTCGTCAGCTCGCTGTCGGACGACATCCTGAACGCGGTGCCGCAATCGCTGCGTGACGGCTCCTACGCCATGGGCGCGACCAAGTCCGAGACGGTCAAGCGGGTGCTGCTGCCGGCCGCCCTGCCGGGCATCGCGGGCGCCCTGTTGCTGGCCATGTCGCGGGCCATTGGCGAGACCATGATCGTGACCATGGCGGCCGGTCTGGCGGCCAGGCTGACGCTCAATCCCTTGGATACGGTGACCACGGTGACGGTGCAGATCGTCACCCTGCTGACCGGCGACCAGGAGTTCAACAGCCCCAAGACGCTGGCCGCGTTCGGCCTGGGCCTGACCCTGTTCGTGGTCACCCTGGGCCTGAACATCGTCGCCCAACGCATCGTCCAGGCCTATCGGCAGCAATATGACTGACGCGACCCCCGACATCATTCCGGCCGGTCCGCGCACCCAGCGCCTGAAAGCCGGGCTGAAGCGCCGCTATGCGCGCGAGCGACGCTTCAAATTCTATGGCGGGCTGGCCATCGCCCTGGCGCTGGCCTTCCTCGTGCTGCTGCTGGGCCGACTGGTCGAGCAGGGGCACACGGCCTTCTACAGCCATACGGTGACGACGCCGGTCTATCTGGACCCGGCGCGCATCGATCGCGCCTATCCGCAGGGCTCGAACATCGAACAGATGGTGGCGGAGCAGTCGCTGGTCCGTCTGGGCGCCGTAAACGACCCCGAGGGCAAGAACGCCACCGCCATGCGGGCGCTGTTCTCGTCCGAACTGAAATATCGCGTCGCCGATCTGGTGCAGAACCGGCCCGGCCTGATCGGCCAGACGGTGCCCGTCGCCGCGCCGATGTCGGACGAGGCGGACCTGTTCTACAAGGGCGAAATCTCGCGCGAGACGCCGGCCGACCAGCGTCGCCTCAGCGACCAGCAGATCGCCTGGCTGGATCAGTTGAAGGCCCGCGACGCGGTGCGCGCCCACTTCAACAGCGCCCTGTTCCTGAACGGCGATTCCACCGAGCCGGAGCTGGCGGGGGTGCTGGGCGCGGTGGTCGGGTCGGTGCTGATGCTGCTGGTGACGGCGTTGATCGCCATCCCGGTCGGCGTCGGGGCGGCGGTCTATCTGGAAGAGTTTTCGCCCAAGAACCGGCTGACCAACCTGATCGAGGTCAACATCAACAACCTGGCCGCGGTGCCGTCCATCGTTTACGGCCTGCTGGGTCTGGCGCTGTTCATCAACTGGATGCATCTGCCGCGCGCCAGCCCGCTGGTCGGGGGTCTGGTGCTGGCGCTGATGGCGCTGCCGACCATCATCATCGCGACCCGTTCGGCGCTGAAAGCCACGCCGCAGTCGATCCGCGAAGCCGCCCTGGCCATGGGCGCCAGCCGCACCCAGACGGTGTTCCACCACGTCCTGCCGCTGTCGATGCCGGGCATCATGACAGGGGCCATCATCGCCATGGCCCACGCCCTGGGCGAGACAGCGCCGCTGCTGCTGATCGGCATGATCAGCTTCGTGCCCGGCGTGCCGCACGCCCTGACAGAGCCGACCGGCGCCCTGCCGTCGCTGATCTACATCTGGGAGAACGCGTCCGAGCGCGCCTTCCACGAACGGACCGCCGCCGCCATCCTGATCCTGCTGGCCTTCATGATCGTCATGAACGCCGCCGCTGTCGTCCTGAGACGACGCTTTGAACGTCGCTGGTAAGACCATGAAGTCCAAAATCTTTCGGGCCCCCGATGGCCAATCGAGCGGAGCAGGCGAGGGCGCCCAGGCGACCGCCTTGCCGATCAAGGTCCAGGCGCGCGACGTCTCGGTCTTCTATGGCGACAAACAGGCGCTGTACGACGTCTCGCTGGACGTGCCGGACAAGTCGGTGACGGCGCTGATCGGTCCGTCGGGTTGTGGCAAGTCGACCTTCCTGCGGACGTTCAACCGCATGAACGACACCATTCCGGGCTGCCGCGTCACTGGCCGGATCGAGATGGACGGCGAGGATATCAACGCCCGCTCGGTCGACCCCGTGCTGCTGCGCGCCCAGGTCGGCATGGTGTTCCAGCGCCCGAACCCCTTCCCCAAGAGCATCTACGAGAACGTCGCCTATGGTCCCCGCATCCATGGTCTGACGACGTCCAAGGGTGAGCTGGACGACATGGTGCAAGTGTCGCTGAAGCGCGCGGGCCTGTGGGACGAGGTCGCCGACCGCCTGCACTCGCCCGGCACCGGCCTGTCCGGCGGCCAGCAGCAGCGCCTGGTCATCGCCCGCGCCATCGCGGTCGAACCCGAGGTGATCTTGATGGACGAGCCCTGCTCGGCGCTGGACCCCATCGCGACGGCCAGGATCGAAGAGCTGATCGACGAACTGCGCGAGCGTTATTGCATCGTCATCGTCACCCACTCGATGGCCCAGGCCGCGCGGGTCAGTCAGCAGACCGCCTTCTTCCACATGGGCAATCTGGTCGAGACCGGCGCGACCGAAGAGATGTTCACGAATCCGCGCGAGCGGCGCACGCTCGATTACATCACCGGCCGCTTCGGCTGAGGACGACGCCATGAACCAGCATACGGTCAAGGCCTATGGGGACGAGCTGAACCAGCTGACGGCCGAGGTCGCCCGCATGGGTGGCCTGGCCGAGGCCCAGGTCGCCGACGCCGTGGAATCCGTCGCCCGCCGCGACGTGGCCCTGGCGCGGGCGGTGGTCGAGCGCGACGCGCGGCTGGACGCCCTGCACCGCGACATCGAGCGCAAGGCCATCCGCCTGATCGCCCTGCGCCAGCCGATGGCCAGCGACCTGCGCCGCGCCCTGGCCGCCATGAAGCTGGCGGTTGATCTGGAGCGGACCGGCGACCTGGCCAAGAGCATCGGCAAGCGCGCCCTGATCCTGGCCGAGGGCGAGCCGATGCAGCCCTTGACCCGCTCGATCGAGCGGATGGGCCGGCTGGTGTCGACCCGCCTGCGCGAGGTGCTGGACGCCTATACCGCGTCCGAGGTGGACCGCGCACTGGCCGTCTGGAACACCGACGACGAGGTCGACGAGCACTACAACGCCCTGTTCCGCGAGCTGCTGACCTACATGATGGGGGACGCTCGCACGATCGGCGCCTGCACCCACCTGCTGTTCATGGCCAAGAACCTGGAGCGGATCGGCGATCACGCCACCAACATCGCCGAGACCATCCACTACGAGATCACCGGCGAGGAAATCCTGGGCGACCGTCCGCGCTGGACGCCGACCACGCCCGAGGATCTCGCCACCCCGCCTGCGCCGCCGTCCGTGGCGACGCCTGACACGCCCAACGACTGACGACCGGAGAGCCCGACGTGCAGCCCTATGTTCTGGTTATGGAAGACGAGGACGCGCTGGCCACGCTCCTTCAGTACAACCTCGAGAAGGAGGGCTACCACGTCGTGGTCGCCGCCGACGGCGAAGAAGGGCTGGTCCAGATCGACGAGCGCCTGCCGGACCTGATCGTGCTGGACTGGATGCTGCCCAAGGTGTCGGGCATCGAGGTTTGCCGCCGGGTGCGCGGCCGTCCCGAGACGCGCAACCTGCCGATCATCATGCTGACCGCGCGGGGCGAGGAAACCGACCGCGTGCGCGGCCTGGACACCGGCGCCGACGATTACATGACCAAGCCCTTCTCGATGACCGAGCTGATCGCCCGCATCCGGGCGGTTCTGCGGCGCATTCGTCCGGGCCTGGCCGACGATCGCATCAACCACGGCGACATCGTCATCGACCGCGTCGCCCACCGCGTGCGCCGCGCGGGCCTGGAGATCCATCTGGGGCCGACCGAGTTCCGCCTGCTGGACCATCTGATGCAGCACCCCGGTCGGGTGTTCAGCCGCGAACAACTGCTGGACGCGGTCTGGGGCTCGGACGTCTATGTCGAGGCGCGCACCGTCGACGTCCACGTCGGCCGCCTGCGCAAGGCGCTGAACGTGGAAGGCACCGTCAACCCGATCCGCACCGTGCGTTCGGCAGGGTATTCGCTGGATCTGGGCGGCTGATCGACCGGTAGGCCCACTTACCGATCTGCAATCTGCATCCGCCGGGCGGCGTGACGGCCTCTAACCTCCCAACTGTCGTGGGAGGCGTGGATGTCGGACGCTGTGTGGTGGACATTGGGGTGGATGGCGGCCGTCGCCGTCGTCGTCGGGCTGGGCGCGGCCGCGCTGGGCCGGGGGCGGATAGGCTGGCGATGGCTGATCGCGGCCCTGGCCCTGATGGGGGTGTATGACGCCCTGCTGTCGCGGGGCTATGGCCTGATCCCGCTGGATTTCGGGTCGTCCAGTTGGAACTGGGAAGGCAAGGCGCTGGCCGTGGCGCTGTCGCTGATCGTGGCAAGCCTGCTGGGCTGGAAGCGGTCAGGGCTGACCCTGAAACAGGATCGGCAGGGCCTGCCCGGCGCGCTGGCGCTGTGCGCTGTGCTGGTGGCCGTGTTCGTTGGGCTGGCGCTGTATTTCCCGGGCCAGGGGTTCGACGCCGACAGCCTGGCGTTCCAACTGACCATGCCGGGCCTGGATGAAGAGCTGTTCTATCGCGGCGTGCTTCTGTTGATGCTGAACGAGGCGTTCGGGCGGCCGATCCGCGTGCTGGGCGCGCCGATGGGGTGGGCGGCCGTCATCACGTCCGCCGCGTTCGGCCTGATGCACGCGCTCAGCTATTCGGACGGGGCGTTCGCGTTCGACGCCGTCACCATGGCCGCCACCGGCCTGCCCGCGCTGCTGCTGGTCTGGCTGCGGGAAAAGACCGGCAGTCTGCTGCTGCCGGTCCTGATGCATAATTTCGGCAATGTGGTCTTCATGCTGATCTGAAGACCGGGCGCGCCGGGGCTACTGGCCCCGGACGCTTTCTGGCTCGATCTCGTACTGGGTCGAGCAGTATTCGCACGTGACGTGGATCTTGCCGTCGTCCTCGATCATCTCGGCCCGGTCCGCCTCGGGGAAGGACAGCAGCATTGTGGCGATCCGGTCCTGCGAGCAGCGGCAGACGGCCTTCAGCGGCTGGGCCCCTTCCAGCCGGACGCCGTCCTCGTGGAACAGGCGATACAGCAGGGTCTGGGGCGCGATGGTCGGGTCGATCAGCTCGTCGTCGGCCAGGGTGGCGAACAGGGCGCGACTGCGGTCCCACACCTCTTCGGTCGAACCGCGCGCGGTGTCGCCGGCGATGACCTGGATCATGGCCCCGCCCGCGCGCCACGAACGGCCCGCCTCGGTCGTCACCTCGCCCACGGCCAGGCGGACCTTGGTCGGCACCTGCTCGGACTGCCCGAAATAGTGTTCGGCGCACAGCGACAGGCTTTCGCCCTCGATCGGCGTGATGCCCTGGGTCCGCTCGAAATCCGTTCCCCGGTCCAGCGTCATGATGAAGACGCCCTTGCCCAGCAGCGTCTGCGCGCCGGGGCGGGCGAAGCCTTGCGACACGGCCGCGACCTCGTCCGCGTCAAAGCGACAGAAGCCGCGCATGGTCCCGGCGGTGTCATAGTCGGCCACGACATAGCGCACCGGCCCGTCGCCCTGGGCCTGGACGATCAGCCGGCCCTCGAACTTGAGGCTGGAGCCCACCAGCGCCGCCAGGGCGCACGCCTCGCCCAGCAGGGCGGCGACCGGCTCGGGATAGTCGTGGGCCGACAGGATGGTGTCGATGGTTTCGCCCAGCCGCACCAGGCGACCACGCACGGGCCAGCCCTCGATCTGGAAGGCGGCGGCCAGGTCATCGACAGGCGTGGAAGCGGCGGGCGCGTGATCGGTCACGGCGGAAATCCTCGGTACGAACGGAAGCCGGGCAAGATAGGCGCCCGGCATGGACTTCGTAAGGGGGCATGGTCACGCGCGTGCGATCCGGCCATGATGACCTGCGGAACGGGCCGTGATCGTCGCCGTTCCATCTGACCCCACCTGATCCAGGCCAGAGAATGACTGTAAAACCCACGCTCAAGCCCCTGAAACAGCAAGCTATCGTCATCACCGGGGCCACGTCAGGCGTCGGGCTGGCGACGGCGCGTCGCGCGTCGCGGGCAGGGGCGCGCGTGTTCCTGATCGCCCGGGGTGAGCAGGACCTGAAGTCGCTGTGCGAAGAGCTTCAGGCCGAGGGCGCGCGCTGCGCCTGGGCGGTGGCCGATGTGGCGGATTTCGAGGCGCTGAAAGAGGCGGCCGAGAAATGCCAGCGGCTGTTCGGCGGCTTCGACACCTGGGTCAACAACGCCGGGGTGTCGATCTATGGCCCCATCCGCGAGACCACGCTGGAGGACCAGCGGCGGCTGTTTGAGACCAACTACTGGGGTGCGGTGAACGGCTCTCTGGTCGCGGTCGAGCACCTGCGGGCGCGGCCTGGCGGCGGGGCGATCATCAACGTCGGCTCGATCATGTCGGACCTGCCGTTGCCGGTTCAGGGCGTCTATTCGGCATCGAAGCACGCGCTGAAAGGCTTCACCAACGCCCTGCGGATGGAGCTGATCCGCGAGCAGAGCCCGATCGCTCTGTCACTGGTCAAACCTTCGGCCGTGGACACGCCCTATCCCAAGCATGCGCGGAACCTGACGGGATACGCCGTGGCTAACCCGCAGCCGGTTTATGCGGCTCATGTGGTGGCCGACACTATCCTGTATTGCGCCAGCCATCCGATCCGCGAGATCACCGTGGGGGGCGGTGGCCGGCTGATCGCCAGCTTCTATTCGGCCTTGCCGGGCCTTGCGGAACCACTTTTCGCCCGGTTCGCTCCTTCATTGATGCGGGACAGGGGTTCCGCCTATCAGCCGTTCGACGACGGGCTCTATGACCCGACCGAGGACGGCCTTGATGAAGAGGTTCATTATCCGATGGTTCGACAGTTCAGCGTTCTGGCCGAGGCCCGCAAACATCCCGGAATCGTCGCTGGGGCCGTCGCGGTATTGGCGGGCGTGGGTCTCGCGACGCTCCTGCTCAATCAGCGCAGCGGCCCGACGCGGTTCGAGCATTTCCGCGAGCGGATGAATCCGCGCGGTTGGGTCGACGCCGAGGCGTTGCGTCACCGCTTTGAAGACATTGCGCGCGGCGTTCGTCATGGTGTCGAGGATCTGGGCGAACGCGCCGGGCATGCCGGCGCTGAAAGTCGTGACAAGGCGGGCCGCTGGTTCAGCAAGACGAAGCACGACGTGCAATTCGATCGCCGCGCCGAAAAGGCCAGGGGTTATGCCAGGCATGCCGGCGACTATGCCCGCGACCACGCCAAGGAGGGCGGGGCGGTTCTGGCGCTGCTGACCATCGCGGCCGCCGTGGGCGCCGCCGCGCTGGAAAACCGGCGCGCCGAGGGCCGCACACGCGGGATTTCCCGCTTCTAGGCGACGAGCGCCGTTGCTGCATCTGCGAAGGTGGGATTAGGTGGGCGCATGAGCGCGCCCGCCTTTTTCGTTTTCGACTTCGATTCAACCCTGGTCACCTTCGAGACGCTGGAGGCGCTGGCCGACCTTGCGCTGGACGGTGACGTGGGCGCCGCAGAGGTGCGGGCCGAGATCGCGCGCCTGACCGATCAGGCGATGAACGGCGAACTGGACTTTGGCGAGGCGCTGCGTCGTCGCCTGGCGCTGTTGCCGCTGACCCGTGCGCATGTCGAGGCGCTGGCGGCCAAGGTCACATCCATGGCCACCGGCTCAGTGCGCCGCAACGCGCGCTTTTTCACCGATAACGCCCAGCGCATCTACATCCTGTCCGGCGGCTTCCGCGAGATCATCCAGCCGCTGGCCGAGCGACTGGGGATCGCGGCCGACCACGTGCTGGCCAACGACCTGCGTTATGACATCGACGGGCGTGTGGTCGGTGTCGATGACGCCAATCCGCTGTCGCGTGAAAACGGCAAGCCGGCGGTCATCCAGGCGCTGGGCCTGACCGGACCGGTGGTCATGGTCGGGGACGGCTGGAATGATGCGGAGGTCAAGCTGGCCGGGGCGGCTGACCGTTTCTACGCCTTTACCGAGGTCGTCCGGCGCGACCGCGTCGTCGCCATAGCGGACGCCGAGGCGGCCACCATCGACGAGGTCCTGCATGCCGAGGGCGAGGCGGGGCGTTTCTCGTATCCGCGCAGCCGTATCCGCATGTTGCTGCTGGAGAACATCCACCCCGCCGCCGTCGAGCGGCTGGAGGAGGCGGGCTATTCCGTCGAAACCCAGAAGGGCGCGCTGGACGAGGACGACCTGATTCAGGCGATCAAGGGCGTCCATGTGCTGGGCATCCGGTCCAAGACGACCCTCAGCGCGCGGGTGCTGGAACAGGCCGACAAGCTGATGGCCGTGGCCGCCTTCTGCATCGGCACAAATCAGATCGACCTGGACGCCTGCGCCGACCGCGGCGTGGCGGTGTTCAATGCGCCCTATTCCAACACCCGTTCGGTGACCGAACTGGCCATCGGCCTGACCATCGTCCTGATGCGGGACGTGGTGGACAAGTCGGTCGCCATGCACCGGGGCGAATGGAACAAGTCGGCGACGGGCTCGCGCGAGCTGCGGGGCAAGACGCTGGGCATCGTCGGCTATGGCGCCATCGGCAGCCAGCTGTCGGTGCTGGCCGAAGCGCTGGGGATGCGGGTCATCTTCCACGACCTGTCGGAACGTCTGGCGCTGGGCAACGCGCGGCGGATGAAGAGCCTGGACGCCCTGCTGGCCGAGGCGGACGTGGTCAGCTTGCATGTCGACGGGCGTAGGGAGAACACCGCCATCATCGGCGCGGCCGAGCTGTCGCGGATGAAGCCGGGGGCGTTGCTGCTGAACCTGTCGCGCGGCCATGTGGTCGATGTCGGGGCGCTGGCCCAGGCGCTGGGTTCGGGCCGGATCGGCGGCGCGGCCGTCGATGTCTTTCCCGAGGAGCCCCGCACCAACGCCGACCCGTTCGACAGCCCGCTGGCGGGCCTGAAGAACGTCATCCTGACCCCGCATATCGGCGGTTCCACGGAAGAGGCGCAGGAGGCCATCGCCGAATTCGCGGCCGAGCGGCTGCTGGGCTATCTGAATCGGGGCGACACCACCTTCTGCGTCAATCTGCCGAACGTGCAGCTGGCCGAGGTGACGGGCGCGCACCGCATCCTGCACATCCACCGGAACCAGCCGGGCGTGCTGGCCGAGCTGAACCAGGCGCTGTCGGCGGCCGGGCTGAACATTCTGGGCCAGCACCTGAAGACGGATGAGCGCACGGGCTATGTCATCACCGACGTGGACAGGGGCTACGACCCCGAAGCGTTGAAGGCCCTGCGTGACGTACCGGGCACGCTGCGCTTCCGAATGCTTCAGTAGGCGGACCAAGTTTCCCTAACGGTATCTTGCGCGTCGGTAATTAGCACGCGCAGACTGCGGCCAACGGCCACAGCTGATGGCCGAGGGAGGATTCATCGATGTCACGTCTTCTGCGATCCGCGGCGATCGCGGCCCTGACCATGGCCGCCTGCGCCGTCACGGGCGCTGCCAGCGCCCAGACCTATGACCGTCTGGTCGTGTTCGGCGACAGCCTGAGCGACAACGGCAACCTGTATGCGGTCACGGCCGGCGCCCGACCGCCGGCGCCGATCTACTGGCAGGGCCGATTCTCGGACGGGCCGGTCTTCACCGAGCTGCTGGGCTTCAACGCCGGTCGCATCACGGCAGGCGCGCCGGTCACGGGCAGCGTCAACCTGGCCTTCGGCGGCGCGCGGACCGACGCCTCGGCCTCGCCGCCCGGCATGCGCACGCAACTGGGTATGTACCAGATGTCAGGCGGAACCTTCGGCGCCAATGACCTGGTCAGCGTGCTGGGCGGGGCCAACAATATCTTCCAGGGACTGGAAGCGTTCGGCGACCTGCCGGCCGGCAGCCCCGCCCTGGCCAATCCGACCGGCTATATGGCGCCCATCGCCCTGGGCGCCGCCGTCGATATGAACGCCATCGTCGGCGCGATCGCGAGCGAGGGCGCGGGTACGATCCTTGTCACCAACCTGCCGAAGCTCAGCCTGACGCCGGCTTTCCGCGGGACCGCCGCCGGGGCCCTGGCCGACTTTGCGGTGGGTCAATTCAACGGCGCCCTGTCGACCGGCATGTTCGCCACCGCCGCCGCGCAGCCGGGGACTAACATCATCCTGATGGACCTGTTCAAGGTCGGCGACACCATCGCCGCCAACCCCGGCGCGTTCGGCATCAGCAATGTGACCCAGCCGTGCTTCAACGAGCTGGCGATGACCCTCTGCTCCAACCCGGGCGACTATTTCTACTTCGACGGGGTCCACCCGACCGCAGCCGGTCACCGTGTGATCGCGCGTCTGGCCAATGACTACCTGTACTATGGCGACCTGGGGGCCGGCACGGCGTTGCAGGCCGAGACGGCGGCGCGTCACCGCGAGGATGGGCTGGACGCCGCCAGCGAGGCGATGTCCGGCCGCGCCGCCTGGTCCGCCGGCACCGCGATCTCGGTCGGCGCCCTGATCGACCGCACCAGCACCGATGCGCGCGGTTCGGTCGCCGAAAGCGACAGCGACGGCTATGGCGTCCGCATCGCGCTGGAAAGCGGCCCGTCGACCGACTGGCGGTTCGGCATGGCCGGCACCTATCGCCGGGCCGAGGTCGAGGGCGGGGCGCACAGCTTCGACCTGAACACCTTTGGGCTGGACATCTATGGCGGCTGGCGCTCGGGCGATGTGTTCGTCAATGCGGCGGCCGGTGTGGCCGACGACAAGTACGACACCGAGCGCGTCACGGCGCTTGGCCCGGTCACCCACACCGGCTCGACCCGTGGTCTCAGCAAGGGCGCGCGTTTGCAGGGCGGCCTGTGGATGGACATGGGCGGGCTGGCGATCTCGCCCCGGGCGGCCGTGACCTGGACCAGCAGCGACGTCGACGGCTATGTCGAACAGGGCGTCGCCGCCCAGTACGCCTATGGCGACCACACCCTGGACGGGGTGACGGCCGAGATCGCTCTGCGGGCCGAGGGCGCGATGGGGCCGTTCGGCTTCTACGCCGAGGGCGGCTATCGCGACAGTCTGGACGATGGCGGCGATCCTGTTCGCGTCGGCATTTCCGGCAGCCCCTCGCATGTGCTGGACCGCCAGGTCGAGGACGCGTTCGGCGGCCAGTTCCTGGCCTCGGCCGGGGTCGAGGGCACGGTCGGGCCGGTAAACGTCAGCTTCGGCTATCGTGGCCGCTTTGGCGACCATGCTGACAGCCACATGGGCGCCATCAAGCTGTCACTGCCGCTCTAGGTCGAGCTGAAAATCTGTCGGGAGGGCCGCGTGATCCGTCATGCGGCCCTTTTGATTCCAAAAGGGAAAACAGCGAGTTCCATGGGTGCGACGCCTTGTCACCCTTCGTCGCCCCATTCCTGACCGTTCGCAGGTGCAAAAAGCCGTCAACCGGCTGTCGGCGACCGCTACTGTTCGCCTCCCGCGCCTTGCGTGGCCATGACGGCCTCCCGCCCGCTCAGTTGAGCGAGACCGGAGTGTAAAACCAGTATGCGTCTGCTTTCGCCGGCCGTAAGGCCGCACGTCATCCACCTTGGCCAGATGGCCGCCTTGGCCGCCACCGCAGTTCTGGCCATGGCCGCCGCCCCCAGCGTCCCGGCTGATCAGGGGGCGATCGAAATCTCCCTTCCCGAAGCGCCGCCTGTCACCGCCGTCGCCGAGCCCGCGGGGCCGGTGATGCGTGAAATCCTGTTCGAGCGCCCTGTGCGCGGTTACGAGATCAACTCCCGCTTTGGCCTGCGCAAGCTGTCGTTCGAGCGTCAGGCCCGCCACCACAAGGGCGTGGATATCGCCGCGCCCCAAGGCACCAGTGTCTTCGCCGCCGCCGAGGGCGAGGTGATCCGCCGTGGCTATGACAAGGACGGCTACGGCAATTTCGTGGAGGTGCGGCATCCCAACGGCATGACCACCCTGTATGGCCACCTTAGCCGGGTGGATCTGGCGTCGGGCGACAACGTCTATGCCGGAAGCCGTATCGGTCTGGTCGGCTCGACCGGGCGCTCGACCGGCCCGCATCTGCATTTCGAAGTGCGCCGTGACGGCCAGCAGGTCGATCCCGCGCGCGTCATGGGCCAGACCTTCGAGATCGTGGCCGAGCCTGCTCAGGCCTGATTAACCTCTTTCAACTGGCGACAATCCCGGGACGCTTGCTAGGTTGGCGGCGTCATCCGAGGAGAAGCCATGCCCGCCGCCCTGACGCTGGATCACATCAGCAAGCGTTACGGGGATTTCGATGCCGTCCGTGATCTGAGCTTTCAGGTCGGACGAGGCTCGATCTGCGGCTTTCTGGGACCCAACGGGGCGGGCAAGACCTCGACCCTGCGCATGATCCTGGGCCTGCAGCCCGCTACGTCCGGCCGGATCGAGATCCTGGGCGCGGACGACGGGCGCAAGGTGCGCGACCGGATCGGCTTCCTGCCCGAGGAGCGGGGCCTCTACAAGAAGATGACGCCGGTCGAGGCCATCGCCTTCTTCGGCTCGCTGAAGGGCCTGCCGACCGGCGAAGGTCGCCGCCGCGCCAAGGACATGCTGGAGTCCCAGGGCCTGGGCGGCGCGCAGAAAAAGAAGATGAAGGACCTGTCCAAGGGCATGGCCCAGAAGGTCCAACTGATCGCCTCGGTGGTGCATCGGCCCGAGTTCGTCATCCTGGACGAGCCGTTTTCCGGCCTTGACCCGATGAACCAGCAGGGGCTGGAGCAGATGATACGGGGACTGGCCGCTGACGGCGCCACCGTCCTGTTCTCCACCCATGTGATGCAGCACGCCGAACGCCTGTGCGACAAGGTCGTGCTGCTGGCGCGGGGCCGCAAGGCGTTCGAGGGCACTGTGACTGAGGCGCGGGCCACCTCGCCCCGTTTTCTTGAACTTGAAGGCGCTATCACGCCGGATTCGGTCGCGACCTTGCCCGGTGTGACCGGTGTCACGGTGGCGACCGAAACGGACGGCGTCCGCACGCTGAAGGCCGCGCTGGCGTCGGGCGCATCGGGGCAAGAGGCGCTGAAGGCGGCCTTCCTGCACGGGCTGGACGTGAGGCGGTTCGAACTGCGCGAGCCGACGCTGCACGACGCCTTCATCGGTCTGACCGGCGATCATCCGGACATCGACCAGACCCAAACTGCGGCCGGGGAGGGCGCACGATGAAACGCACCCTGCTGATCGCGCGCCGTGAGTTCATGGCCTATGCCCGCACCGTCGGCTTCTGGCTGTCGCTGCTGGCCTTTCCGATTTTCGCCGTGCTGGGCGGGGGCATTCCGGTCCTGATCCGGGGGGCCGAGCCGGTCAGGGCCGTCGCCATCGTCGAGGACGCGCCCGCGACCGGCCTGGCCGCTTCCGTCCGGCAGGCGCTGGAGGCCGAGCAGGGCCGGCGCGATATCGCCGCCCTGCGCATGGCCGCGATCCCCGAGGCGGGGACCGAGGCCGGGGACCGGGTGCGCAAGGTGGCCGAGAGCCAGGGGTTCGACGCCGGCCTGACCGCGCTGCAGGCCGAGGCGCCGCGCGCCGGCGCCGGGTTCAGCCGTCCCAAACGGGCCATGCGCCTGGTCGATGCGCCCACTGATATCGCCGCCGCCGCGCCGGGCGAGGCGCGCGACGCCGCCGTGCGTCAGGCCCTGGGCGAGGATGCGCCCGAGGATCAGCGCCTGAACGCCGTTGTCTTCCTGAGCCAGTCGGAACAGGGGCCCGCCGCCCGCGTCTGGACCGCACGAACATCCGATACGACGGTCGAAGGCGCGATCCGCGAGGCGTTGAAGGACGCCCATCGCCGCCAGGCCTTCGCCGCCGCCGGGATCGACCCCACGGTGGTCGCGGGGACCGAGGCGTTCCGGCCAGAGGTGGCGGTCTTCTCGCCCCGCGCCGCCACGGGGGGCGAGGTGTCGTTCCGCGACCGCCTGCCGGGCGTGATCGGTCTGGCGGCGGGCTTTGTGCTGTGGTCGCTGATCATCACCGGCGCCTCAATCCTGTTGAACAGCGTGATGGAGGAGAAGGCGAACCGTATCCTCGAGGTGCTGCTGTCCTCGGCCTCGGCGACCGAGATCCTGACAGGCAAGGTGCTGGGGGTGGCGCTGCTGACCCTGACGGTGCTGGTGGTGTGGGTCGGAATTGGCGCGATCGGCCTAACCGCCGGAGTGCCCAACATCGCCCGCGACGTCGGCTCGGTGCTGATGGAGGGCGGGCTGCTGATCTATTTCCTGCTCTATATGGTCGGCGGATATCTGATGTACGCGGTGCTGTTCGCGGCCATCGGCGCCTTCTGCGAGACGCCGCGCGACGCCCAGACCCTGATGGGACCCATCATGATGATCCTGGTCGTGCCGATCCTGGTCATGCAGATGGCGCTGCAGACGCCGGACGCGCCGCTGGTGAAGGTATTGTCGTGGATTCCCTTCTTCACCCCCTTCCTGATGAGCGCCCGCGCGCCCAGCGATCCGCCGATGATCGAGATCGCGCTGACGCTGCTAGGAATGTTCCTGACCGCCGCCTTGATGGTCTGGATCGCCGGCCGCGCCTTCCGCGCCGGCGCCCTGTCCGACGTGAAGCTGAGCTGGAAGAGCTTTGCCGGGGCGGTGACGGGTCGGTGAGGGGACTGGATTACTTCTCTCTTCGCGGGGAGGCTCGCCGCATTCGGGTGAAGTCCGTTCTTCTTTCCAGCGTTCGCCGTCGAGGCAGCGCTTGGAAGGAGTGGGTCGGCTTCGAGTTCTCCAAGAGTTTAATCCCAATCGGGGCCGTGAGCCTGGCGGGCCTGGCTGGCCTGCCGATACCGTTTTGGGTCGCCATGGCGACGATGGCTATCGCTGGTGCTTGGGTGCTTTTCGTGGGCGCTAATGCACTACCGGTCACGATGCGGCTGGATCGCCGAAGGGAGGCTTTCCTGAAGGTGGCTGGCTATGACCTCGGCATTTCGGTGATGTCGGACAACACGGCGTGGCGCCACGCGCTTAGCGGGCGGCCGCGCAGGGATTATCTGGTCGCGCTTAAGCAAGCGCGGCTTGAGCGCGACCAATCTGAAGTCGATCCGACGCACAGCTGAGCCCAGCCAGCGTTATGGGCGCGGTGGCGGGAAATAAGGCGTCGTCGCTCTCTCGCAACTGGGGAGGGTAGTTGAGGCCGTCAGCCGTCGGATGGCGCGGCAAGGCGAAACAACCGCCACACCTCACTTACACCTCCCCACCCGGCCTCCGTTTCGCTTCGTCCACCCTCCCCGGGACGGGGGGCAGAGGGGCGCTGAATCAAAAAGGCCGCTCTGGTTTCCCAGAGCGGCCTTTGATCATTCAGCCTTGGCTGGAACGGCTTAACGGCCGCCCGGAACCCGAGGCTTCGGAGCCGGCAGCAGGCCTTCGCGCTGGGCGCGCTTGCGGGCCAGCTTGCGGGCGCGGCGGACAGCCTCGGCCTTTTGACGGGCGCGCTTTTCCGACGGCTTTTCGTAATGAACGTGGCGCTTCATTTCACGGAAGCTGCCTTCGCGTTGCATCTTCTTCTTGAGGGCTTTCAGCGCTTGATCGACGTTATTATCGCGAACGAAAATCTGTACCAGGTTGAACTCTCCTTT
>NZ_SDZL01000145.1 GCF_004210735.1 Brevundimonas sp. | reverse complement strand
GCAACCGGCGCCACCGTCCGCTTCGGCGACGTCGCCATCTATCACGCCGTGCTCGCAGCCCTCGACCTGTCGCCGCAATGGCGCGACCGCCTCCGCCGCGCCTTCTCGCGCCGCAAGGGTCCGCGCGAGCTGCTCGAAGCCGCCGCCAGCAATCAGGCCCAGCCCACCGGCGCTGTCGCCCGCCTCGGCTCGCTCGCGCCTGCTGAGGCTGCGCGTGGCGTCCAGGACGAACTCGCCAAACTCGGTGTCGAGCCCGTCGGCCGCACTGTTGAAGACGTCGCCGCCCGCCTGCGCGAGAAAGCCGCCGACGTGGCCCCCGCAGCCGCCGTCGCCAACGCCCTGACCAGCTACCTCAAGCTCAACGCCCCGGTCGCAGACAGCCTTGGAGCCCTGCGCAGCTTCGCTGCCAGCACTGGCCTCGATCTCTCCGCCGCGCTCGACGCCTACGCCGAACGCCTCGCCCTGATCGCCAGGCACAAGCCGCCCTTCTGGGCCGACGCCGTGTTCAGCGCTGAATCCGGCCGCCGCTTCGAATACTATGACGGCTTCGTCTTCGAACTCGCCCGCGAGAACGCCGCCGACCGCCCCATCGTCTCCGGTGGCCGCTATGACGGACTGATCGCGCGCCTCAGCGGGGGCAAGCGCCACGCCAGCGGCATTGGCGCAGCCCTTCGCGCTGATCGCCTCGAGACAGGGAAGGGCGCCCGCTGATGACCTCCCTGATCCTCGCCGTTCCGTCCAAAGGCCGTCTCAAAGAGCAGGCTGAAGAGTTCTTCGCCAAGGCCGGCTTCCGCATCGAAGCCATCGGCGGTGCGCGTGGCTACTTCGCCCGCATGGCCGGCTTGCCCGATGTCGAAGTCCGCCTCCTGTCCGCCAGCGAGATCGCTGCTGGCGTTATCTCCGGCGACATTCACGTTGGCGTAAGCGGTGAAGACCTGCTGCGCGAACAGGCCGGCGATCTCGATCGCGTCGTCCACCTGCTGGTGCCGCTCGGCTTCGGCCGCGCCGATCTCGTCGTCGCCGCTCCCAAGAGCTGGCTCGACGTCGAGACGATGGCTGACGTCGATGACGTCGCCGCGCGCATGGAAGCCTCCACCGGCCGCAAGATCCGCGTCGCGACCAAGTACGTCCGCTCGACGCGCCGCTTCTTCACGGAAGAGGGCGTCGGCCACTACCGCATCGTCGAGAGCGCGGGCGCTACGGAAGGCGC
>NZ_SDZL01000144.1 GCF_004210735.1 Brevundimonas sp. | reverse complement strand
GCAACCGGCGCCACCGTCCGCTTCGGCGACGTCGCCATCTATCACGCCGTGCTCGCAGCCCTCGACCTGTCGCCGCAATGGCGCGACCGCCTCCGCCGCGCCTTCTCGCGCCGCAAGGGCCCGCGCGAGCTGCTCGAAGCCGCCGCCAGCAATCAAGCCCAGCCCACCGGCGCCGTCGCCCGCCTTGGCGCGCTGGCGCCTGCCGAGGCTGCCCGTGGCGTTCAGGACGAACTCGCCAAACTCGGCGTCGAGCCCGTCGGCCGCACCGTTGAAGACGTCGCCGCCCGCCTGCGCGAGAAGGCCGCCGACGTGGCCCCCGCAGCCGCCGTCGCCAACGCCCTGACCAGCTATCTCAAGCTCAACGCCCCGGTCGCGAACAGCCTCGATGCCCTGCGCAGCTTCGCCGCTGGGGCCGGCCTCGATCTCTCCGCCGCGCTCGACGCCTACGCCGAACGCCTCGCCCTGATTGCGAAGCACAAGCCGCCCTTCTGGGCCGATGCTGTTTTCAGCGCCGAGGCAGGCCGCCGCTTCGAATACTATGACGGCTTCGTCTTCGAACTCGCCCGTGAGAACGCCGCCGACCGTCCGATCGTCTCTGGCGGTCGCTACGATGGCCTGATCGCGCGCCTCAGCGGGGGCAAGCGCCACGCCAGCGGCATTGGCGCAGCCCTTCGCGCTGACCGTCTCGAGACAGGGAAGGGCGCCCGCTGATGACCTCCCTGATCCTCGCCGTCCCGTCCAAAGGCCGTCTCAAAGAGCAGGCTGAAGAGTTCTTCGCCAAGGCAGGCTTCCGCATCGAAGCCATCGGTGGTGCGCGTGGCTACTTCGCCCGCATGGCCGGCTTGCCCGATGTCGAAGTCCGCCTCCTGTCCGCCAGCGAGATCGCGGCTGGCGTCATCTCCGGCGACATCCATGTCGGTGTCAGTGGCGAAGACCTGCTGCGCGAACAGGCCGGCGATCTGGATCGCGTCGTTCATTTGCTGGTGCCGCTCGGCTTCGGCCGTGCCGATCTCGTCGTCGCCGCACCCAAGAGCTGGCTCGACGTCGAGACCATGGCTGACGTCGATGACGTCGCCGCGCGCATGGAAGCATCCACCGGCCGCAAGATCCGCGTCGCGACCAAGTACGTCCGCTCGACGCGCCGCTTCTTCACGGAAGAGGGCGTCGGCCACTACCGCATCGTCGAGAGCGCGGGCGCTACGGAAGGCGC
>NZ_SDZL01000143.1 GCF_004210735.1 Brevundimonas sp. | reverse complement strand
GCGCCACGGAGGCCGCTCCTGCTCCCGCTCCGATCATCGAGCAGGCGGCGCCGGCCGAGGAAGCCTCCATCGACGACCTCATCCTCTTTGCTTCAACGCCGGAGGATCGCGCCCGCCTGATGCTCCGGTGCGCCGGACCTCCTCCCCGCCCGCTCCACTCCACACAGGCCGACAGCCAGCCTGCGTCTGAACCCGTCTTCCTCGCGCACTGACCTTATCCGTCGTGCGCGACGCCGCCGCCGCCCGCCCCTCCGCGGGCGGCGGCAAACGCGCTCAATTCGCCCTATCGTCGCTAAGCTCTTCCCATCCGCCGCAGGCGTTGCTAACGCAACACCAGACCTGTGGAGGAGTACCCTATGAAGAGCCAAGCCATCGTCGCCTACGGCGCCCCCCTTCAGGAAGTGACCTCCGACATTCCGACGCCCAAGGGCACGGAAGTTGTCGTCAAGATTTCCCACTCCGGCGTTTGCCACTCCGACGTCCACCTGCAGGACGGCCATGTCGACCTCGGCGATGGAGACAAGATCGACTGGTCCAAGGGCCGCTCGCTGCCGCACACGCTGGGCCATGAGATCGAAGGCACGCTCTCGGCCGTCGGCCCGGATGCGCAAGGCCTGCTCGAAGGCCGCGCCGTCGGCCAGCGCTTCGTCGTCTTCCCCTGGATCGGCTGCGGCGAGTGCGCCACCTGCAAACGCGACCAGGAACACATCTGCTCGAAGCCGCGCCAGCTCGGCATACAGGTCGCCGGCGGCTATTCGGAATACGTCCTCGTCCCGCACCCGAAATACCTGCTCGACGCGACCGGCGTGCCGGAAGGCCTCGCCGCCACCTACATGTGCTCGGGCATCACGGCGTTCTCGGCGCTGAAGAAAGTCCGCACCGCCTATGAAGGCGAAGCCATCGCCATCGTCGGTCTCGGCGGCGTCGGCATGATGGGCCTGCAATTCGCCCGCGCTATGTTCCCGAACAACAAGATCATCGGCTGCGACATCGACCCGAAGAAACTCGACGCCGCGCTCGCTGCCGGCGCCGACGCCGTCTACAACTCGAAAGAACCTGACGCGCTGAAGAAACTCAAAGTCGAAACCGGCGGCGGCGCTGCTGCTGCGGTCGATTTCGTCGGCTCGACCCCGTCACTGAACTTCGCCAACGGCGCCATCCGCCGCGGCGGCGAGGTTATCGTGGTCGGCCTGTTCGGCGGCAAGTTTGCCGCGCCGATCCCAGCCTTC
>NZ_SDZL01000142.1 GCF_004210735.1 Brevundimonas sp. | reverse complement strand
GGAATACTGACGCTTTTGCCCGGTACGATGTGCGATCAGCGGGTCTGGCAACCTGTCCGGCAGCGCCTGGAGCCGCAGTTTTCCACCGATTATGTGGCGATCGAAACCGAGTCGACCCGACAGGGCATGCTGGGGCTGATCCATTCGGCCGCCTCGACAGGCGACCCGCTTCATCTCGTCGCGTTCTCGATGGGCGGCTATCTGGCGCTGGAATACGCGCTGGAGAACCCCGGACGGGTGGCGTCGCTGGTGACAGTCGCCTCCTCCGCCTTCGGGTTGACGGAGGACGAGGCGGCAGAACGGGTGCGGGCCCTCGATCTGCTGGCGAAGCATGAGTACCGGGGGATTCCTCAGGCGCGGATCAACCAGTTCGTTCATCCCTCGCACCAGGCGGATCCGGCGGTGGCGGATGTTATCCGGGCTATGGATCGCGATCTGGGCAAGCCGGTGCTGGTGGCCCAGCTGAAGGAGACGTCCACACGGACGTCGCTGGCCCCTCGCCTGGGCGAGCTGGATATCCCCGTGCTGCTGATAGGGGCTGACAGCGATCCGTTCGTGCCGTGGCGCTCGATCGAGCGCATGGGCGAACTGATCCCCGGCGCCCGCATTCTGGAGGCGCGGGACGCGGGACACATGATTCCGCTGGAGCAGCCGGACTGGCTGGCGAAGCAGATCAGGGACTTTGAAGCCGGGCTCTAGGCCGCGTGGATCTTCAGGTCTGGGCAGAGGATAGCGATGACCGCTTCCTCCGTCGGGGCCTGACGCAGGGCTGCGCGGATACGTTCCTGACGGAAGACGCGGGCGGCGCGGGCGAGCGCCCGCAGGTGGTCAGCGCCGGCATCCGTGGGGGCGAGCAGCATGAAGACGAGATCCGCCGGACGCTCGTCGATGGCTTCGAAATCGGCAGGCTCGATCAAATGAGCAAAGCCGCCGACCGGGCGCGCGAGGCTTTCGATGCGGGCGTGGGGAATGGCGACGCCCTCGCCTACGCCGGTCGAACCCAGGCGTTCGCGCTCCATCACGGCTTCATGGACTTCGCGGGCATCCAGATTGAGCGCCTTGCCCATGACGGCGGACATTTCGCCCAAAACCTGCTTGCGGCCCTTCCATCGGGCGCGCGGCACGACGGCGTTAGGGAGAAGAAGATCGCCCAGGGAGGTGATCATGGGGGCGTTCATGAACGCCCTCCGACCGTCAAACGATGTTTTGTCATACTCTACGCATTCCCG
>NZ_SDZL01000141.1 GCF_004210735.1 Brevundimonas sp. | reverse complement strand
GGAATACTGACGCTTTTGCCCGGTACGATGTGCGATCAGCGGGTCTGGCAACCTGTCCGGCAGCGCCTGGAGCCGCAGTTTTCCACCGATTATGTGGCGATCGAAACCGAGTCGACCCGGCAGGGCATGCTGGGGCTGATCCATTCGGCGGCCTCGACAGGCGACCCGCTTCATCTCGTCGCGTTCTCGATGGGCGGCTATCTGGCGCTGGAATACGCGCTGGAGAACCCCGGACGGGTGGCGTCGCTGGTAACGGTCGCCTCCTCCGCCTTCGGGCTGACGGAGGACGAGGCGGCGGAACGGGTGCGGGCGCTCGATCTGCTGGCGAAGCATGAGTACCGGGGCATTCCTCAGGCCCGCATCAACCAGTTCGTCCATCCTTCGCACCAGGCGGACCCGGCGGTGGCGGACGTGATCCGGGCGATGGACCGGGATCTGGGCAAGGCGGTGCTGGTGGCCCAGCTGAAGGAAACCTCGACGCGGACGTCGCTGGCGCCTCGCCTGGGCGAGCTGGACATCCCTGTGCTGCTGATCGGGGCTGACAGCGATCCGTTCGTGCCGTGGGGCTCGATCGAACGCATGGGTGCGCTGATCCCCGGCGCGCGCATCCTGGAGGCGCGGGACGCAGGGCACATGATTCCGCTGGAACAGCCGGACTGGCTGGCAACGCAGATCAGGGACTTTGAAACCGGGCTCTAGGCCGCATGGATCTTCAGGTCCGGGCAGAGGATGGCGATGACCGCTTCCTCCGTCGGGGCCTGGCGCAGGGCGGCGCGGATACGTTCCTGACGGAAGACGCGGGCGGCGCGGGCGAGCGCCCGCAGGTGGTCCGCTCCGGCATCCGTGGGGGCGAGCAGCATGAAAACGAGATCCGCCGGACGCTCGTCGATGGCTTCGAAATCGGCAGGCTCGATCAGGTGGGCGAAGCCGCCGACTGGGCGCGCGAGGCTTTCGATGCGGGCGTGGGGGATGGCGACGCCCTCGCCTACGCCGGTTGAACCCAGGCGTTCGCGCTCCATCACGGCTTCATGGACTTCGCGGGCATCCAGATTAAGCGCCTTGCCCATGACGGCGGACATTTCGGCCAGAACCTGCTTGCGGCCCTTCCAGCGGGCGCGCGGCACGACGGCGTTAGGGAGAAGAAGATCGCCCAGGGAGGTGATCATGGGGGCGTTCATGAACGCCCTCCGACCGTCAAACGATGTTTTGTCATACTCTACGCATTCCCG
>NZ_SDZL01000097.1 GCF_004210735.1 Brevundimonas sp. | reverse complement strand
CCTCCTGGCTGAAACCTCGCATTGTATGGGCGTTTGCGGGGGCGGTTGGTCGAATGGCAGGTGAAAAAGACATTGTCGCGCGACACGCCCGAGCTGAGCCGCGACGGACGCGACGGGCCAGCGCGCATGACGAACCGGGACAAAATGCGGGTGTCGTTGTCGAACAGGCCGTCCGCGCCGTCCTTTATGTCCCCCCAGCCGTCGGCCACCAGGAAGGCGTCGCCGGACTTGAGCGCCTGAAGTTGCTCGGTGGTGTCGGGCTCGCTGGCCGCTTCCAGCGCCGTGGTCTGGACCGAATAGGCGTCGTCCATCGATTTCCTCGTCAGGGGTCTGTCGGGATCATCCGGAGCGTTCCACTCGAATGCGGACGCTTGATGGCCGCTGGGGGAATAATGGCGGGAGCGGGATTAGGTTCAGGGACGCGGCGCCCTTCTCCCCGAGGGGAGAAGGGTGACTTACGCCAGCGCTGCGAAACTGCGGGGTTCGTTGGCGACGACCAGCGGGGGCTCGGCGACGTCCGTCAGGCTGGGCGCGGCGAAGGGGCGGCGGGCCAGCAGGTCGCCGTAGACGTCCAGATAGCGACGGGCCATGGCGGTGGCCGAAAAGCGCAGGTCGAACCGGGCGCGGATCGCCTCGCGGTCCAGCAGGGGGGCCCGGCCAGCGGCGGCCACGGCCTGCTCCAGCGTATCGACCAGGAAACCGGTGGCCCCGTCCTCGATAATTTCTGACGTCGAGCCGCAGCGGAAGGCGACGACCGGCGTGCCGCAGGCCATGGCCTCGATCATCACCAGACCGAACGGCTCGGGCCAGTCGATGGGGAACAGCAGGGCGTCGGCGCCGCCCAGGAATTCGGATTTCTGATGGTCGCCGATCTCGCCGACGAATTCGACCAGTGGGTTGTTCTCGACCATCGGGCGGATGGTCTTTTCCCAATAGACGGAGTCGGCGGCGTCGACCTTGGCCGCGATCTTGAGCCGCTTGCCCAGCTTGGTGGCGATTTCGATGGCGCGGTCGGGCCGCTTTTCCGGTGAGATGCGGCCCAGGAAGGCCAGATAGCCCTCGCTGCGCGGCGAGAAGCGATACAGGTCGCCCGGCATGCCGTGATGGACCGTCGCCTCCCAATTGGCGTGGGGCAGGGGGCGGCGCTGGTCGTCGGAGATGGAGACCAGGGCGAACTGACCCCAGCGGTCATAGACCTCGGCCAGATCCTTCAGGTCCAGACGGCCGTGCAGGGTGGTGACCGTCTTGTCCGCAAACCGCTCGAAGAAGGGGAAATGCACCATGTCCGTATGGAAATGGATCACGTCGAAATCGTCCGCGCGGGCCAGCACCTCGGACAGCATGGTCATGTGGGCGGCCAGGTCCGACTTCAGCGGCGCGGGGTCCAGGCGGATGGCCTGATCGCGCACGGCGATCAGGCGGGCGCGCGTCTCGGCGTCGGCGCTGGCGAACAGGGTGACGTCATGGCCCAGGTCCACCAGGGCGTCGGTCAGATGCGCCACCACGCGCTCAGTCCCGCCATACAGACGCGGCGGGACGGCTTCGTACAGGGGGGTGACCTGGGCGATCTTCATGTCGAGGGCTCCAACCGTCCGCGCGCGGGACGACCGAAGGCCAAACAGGAAGATGTTCCGCAAGTTCCAGCGGGGCCGCTGAAATTCGTCAGCCTTGTTGGGGGCTTACTGAAAAGCCTGGGTTATTGCATCCCAGCGCGGATTTCGGCGCGCAGGGCGTCGATCGGGCGCAGCCCCGTGTCCGTCTTGAACCGCCAGTAGGTCCAGCCGTTGCAGGCCGGCGCGTTCTCCAGCAGGGCTCCCAGCTTGTGGATCGAGCCGGTCATCTCGCCGGACACCAGCGAGCCGTCGGCGCGGACGCGCGCCTCGCGCTGGCCCTTGGGGCAGTACAGCTTGTCGCCGGGGGCCAGCAGGCCGGCCTCGACCAGGGCGCCGAACGGCACCTTGACCTCGGCCCGCTTGGAGCCGGTGACGACCAGATCCTCCGGGGCGGTGGGGATGACGGCCTGTATGCGTTTTTCGGCGACCTTGGCGTAGCCCTCGTCACGTTCGATGCCGATGAAATGACGGCCCAGCCGCTTGGCCGCGGCGCCCGTCGTGCCGGTGCCGAAGAAGGGGTCCAGGATGACGTCGCCCGGGCGGCTGGCCGACAGGATGACCCGGTGCAGCAGGCCCTCTGGCTTTTGCGTCGGATGGGCCTTGTCGCCGTTCTCGTCCTTGATCCGCTCCTGGCCGGTGCACAGGGCCAGGGTCCAGTCCGAGCGCATCTGGGTGTCTTCGTTGAAGACCTTCATGGCGTCGTAGTTGAAGGTGTAGCGTTTCTGCTCGCGCGACTTGGCGGCCCAGATCAGGGTCTCGTGCGCGTTGGTGAACCGGGTGCCCTTGAAGTTCGGCATCGGGTTCGACTTGCGCCAGATGATGTCGTTCAGCACCCAGAAGCCCAGGTCCTGCATCGCCGCGCCCAGGCGGAAGATGTTGTGATAGCTGCCGATGACCCAAAGCGAGCCCTCGTCCTTGAGCACGCGGCGGCATTCGCCCAGCCAGGCGCGGGTGAAGGCGTCGTATTCGGCGAAGCTGGCGAACTTGTCCCAGTCGTCGTCGACCGCATCGACCTTGGAATTGTCGGGACGCAGCAGGTCTCCGCCCAGTTGCAGATTATAGGGCGGGTCGGCGAAGACCATGTCGACGCACTTGTCCGGCAGGCCCTTGAGCTTCTCGATGCAGTCGCCCCGTAGGATGACGTCGGTCTTCAACACGGACATGGAAAGCGGCCTCGGACTGATAAGGCGCTTACGGTGAATCGTTACGGTTAAGGCGGAGTAACCGCGGACCACTATCCTCTCCCCTTGCGGGAGAAGGTGGCTCGCGGAGCGAGACGGATGAGGGGTCGAGCCGGGGTCCGAAGTCCGATCTGCGGAATTTCTGAGCCGGCGTTGGGCGACCCCTCATCCGTCGGCCTGCGGCCGCCACCTTCTCCCGCAAGGGGAGAAGGAAACGAGGGTCGTGCAATCGGGGCGAAGCCTTGCTAAGGCGCCGTCATGATCCGTCGCCTTCGCCCCGTTCCGTTCGACCTCGGTCCCGTCCACTTCGTCGGCATAGGCGGCATCGGCATGAGCGGCATCGCCGAGATCATGCTGAAGATCGGCTATCAGGTGCAGGGCTCGGACGCCAAGGCCAGCGCCAACACCGAGCGACTGGAGAAGCTGGGCGCGCGCATCTACATCGGCCACGACGCGGCCCATGTGACCGAAGGCGTGTCGGCCGTCGTCTATTCCACGGCGGTCAAGGCGGCGAACCCCGAACTGGTCGTGGCGCGCGAGCGGCGCATTCCGCTGGTGCGGCGGGCCGAGATGCTGGCCGAGCTGATGCGGCTGCAATTCTCGATCGGCGTGGGGGGCACTCACGGCAAGACAACGACAACCTCGATGGTCGCTGCACTGCTGGATGCGGGCGCGCTGGACCCGACGGTGGTCAACGGCGGCATCATCAACGCCTATGGCACCAACGCCAAGGTCGGCGAGGGCGACTGGATCGTGGTCGAGGCGGATGAAAGCGACGGCAGCTTCCTGCGCCTGAAATGCACCGTGGCGATCATCACCAACATCGATCCCGAGCATCTGGACCACTACGGCGACTTTGATGCGGTGAAGAAGGCGTTCTGCGACTTCATCGAGGACATCCCCTTCTACGGCTTCGGCGTGGTCTGCCTGGACCATCCGGAGGTGCAGAAGCTGGCGGCCCAGATCGATAACCGCCGACTGGTCACCTATGGCCTGAACCCGCAGGCGATGGTCCGCGCCGACAATGTGCAGATGAGCCCGGACGGCGCGCGGTTCGACGTGCTGGTCCAGAAGCAGGGCCTGGCCGCGCTGGACGAGCCGACCCGGATCGAGGGTCTGTATCTGCCCATGGCCGGCTGGCACAACGTATCCAACGCCCTGGCGGCCATCGCCGTGGCGCGCGAGATCGGCGTGGACGACGACGCGATCCGAACGGGCCTGGCCGGGTTCGGCGGGGTCAAGCGGCGCTTCACCACCACGGGCGTGGTCGACGGCGTGCGCGTCATTGACGATTACGGCCACCACCCGGTCGAGATCGCCGCCGTGCTGAAGGCCGCGCGTCAGGTGGTGCAGTCGGCCGACGCGCCGGGCCGGGTCATCGCCGTGGTCCAGCCGCACCGCTACACCCGCCTGCGCGACCTGATGGAAGAGTTCTCGACCTGTTTCTCGGACGCGGACGCCGTGCTGGTCGCCGACGTCTATCCGGCGGGAGAGCAACCGCTGGAGGGCGTGGACAAGCACGCCCTGGTCGAGGGCGTCCGCCGTTTCGGCCACCGCAACGTCGCCGCGCTGGAGAACGCCGCCGTCCTGCCGCGCGTGATCAAGGACGAGACAAAGCCGGGCGACCTGGTCGTGCTGCTGGGCGCCGGCGACATCACCAGCTGGGCCTACGCCCTGCCGGCGCAGCTGGAGGCGCTGGGGTAATGGCGGTCACCGGCGGATGTCAGTGCGGCAAGGTTCGGTATGAGCTGGCCGTGGCGCCGTCGGGGACGCATTTCTGTCATTGCCGGATGTGCCAGCGGGCGGCGGGCAATGTCTTCGCCGGGCTGACCGGGGTCCACAAGGATGAGCTGACGTGGACCAAGGGGCAGCCGGCCTTCTATCGCAGCTCGAACGTGGCGCGGCGGGGCTTCTGCCGGGACTGCGGGACGCCGCTGTATTTCGGATACGACAAGGGCGACTGGAACTGCGTGACCATCGGCTCGCTGGACCGGCCCGAGGACGTGCGGCTGGAGGTCCACTATGGCGTGGAGTCCAGGCTACCGTGGCTGCAGCTGTGCGACGGTCTGCCCGAGCATGAGAGTGACGCGACCGACCCGCGCGCGGCGGGGATGGTGTCGAACCAGGACGGCGGCGACTGACCGCTCATCCCAGTGGACGCCGGGATGCCGTGAGAGCTTCACGACGACGCTTGGCCGCTCTACATCGCGACATGACGGCCGGATGCGGCCACAGGACTGGATCCCGGTGTCCGCCGGGATGAGCGGGAAGTATAGATGAACTGGATCGACAACCTTCCGACCGTGCGGGGCAAGCTGCTGCGGGACGAGCCGCTGGGGCCGTACACCTGGTTCAGGGTCGGCGGGGCGGCGGAGGCGCTGTTTATTCCGGCGGACGCCGACGATCTGGCGGATTTCCTGAAGGCGCTGCCGGACAGCGTGCCGGTGATGGTGCTGGGCGTCGGTTCGAACGTCATCGTGCGCGACGGCGGGATCGAGGGTGTGGTGGTGCGGCTGGCGGGGCGTCCGTGGGCGCAGGTGACGGCCGAGGGCGACACGATCACGACGGGCGCAGGCGCGCTGGACAGCATGGTCGCCAAGGCGTCGGCCAGGGCGGGGATCGCCGGGCTGGAGTTCTATGCCGGGATTCCGGGCACCATCGGCGGCGCCCTGACGATGAACGCCGGCTGTTACGGGGCCGAGACGAAGGACGTGCTGGTGTCGGCCTGGGGGCTGAACCGGCGAGGCGAGCGGGTGGACTATGCGCTGGCCGACTTTGGTTACACCTATCGCCATACCGAGGCTCCGGCGGAGATCATCTGGGTCGAGGCGGTCTATCGCGGAACGCCGGACGCGCCCGAGGCCGTGCAGGCCCGGATGGACGAGATCACCAGCCGCCGCGAACAGACCCAGCCGATCCGCGAGAAGACCGGCGGCTCGACCTTCAAGAACCCCGAGGGCCATTCGTCGTGGAAGCTGGTCGACGAGGCGGGCTGGCGCGGCAAGCTGCACGCCGTGACCGGCGGCGGGGCCAAGTTCAGCGAGCTGCATTCCAACTTCATGATCAACCCCGGCGAGGCCACGGCGGCCGACATCGAGGGCCTGGGCGAGGCGGTGCGCGCGGACGTGCTGGCCAAGACCGGGGTTCAGCTGAACTGGGAGATCAAGCGGGTGGGGCGGGCCTGACTTATCCTCCCCTGCGGAGCGGGGGAGGATAAGTCAGG
>NZ_SDZL01000043.1 GCF_004210735.1 Brevundimonas sp. | reverse complement strand
ATCCCCGACCCCGCTCCGCCCCCTGTCAAGGCCGACAAGCCTGCGACCAAGGCCCCGAAGGCCGGCGGCAGCGCCTATGTCTATGCCGGCCTGGCGTCGGCCTTGTGGATCGGTGGCGTGGCCTCGTGGCTGGCTTATGAGATCGGATCCGGGGCGGTCGCGCTGGAGCCGCTGCGACTGGCCGTCTACGCTCTGATAGCCTTGGCCCCCGCCGGACTGGCGATCATGCTGGCCCATGCCGTGCGTCAGGGCGCCGGCCTGGCCGCCGAAACCCGCCGCGCCCGTGAGCTGTCCGACGCGCTGGTCGCCCCTACCGCGCTGGCCGCGCGCCAGACCGGCGAGGTGCTGATGTCGCTGCGCGGGGACATCGATCAGGCTGCCGTGGCGGCCGAACGCGCGCGCAACGACATGGCCCTGCTGCGTCAGGCCCTGTCCGAGGAAACCACCCGCCTGAACGAGGCCGCCGAGACGGCCGGGCGCACCGCCCGTCGTCTGGCCGAAACCCTGGGCCGCGAGCGCGACCAGATGCAGACCCTGGGCGTCCAGCTGGACAGTCAGGCGACCGGCGTCATGGACGCGGTCGAGCGCCAGTCTCGGATGGTGGTCGACGCCTCCGACCTGGCCCAGACCCAGCTGCGTGAGGCCGAGGCCGCTCTGGCCGCGCGCGCCGCCGATCTGGCCGCCGCCGCCGGAGAGGCGCAGGACGCCGCACGGGGCGCCGCCGACGATCTGGCCCGCCAGACGCTGCGTCTGGAAAGCGCCGGTTCGGGCGTCGCCGAACAGATTCAGTCCGTCGAGGAAGGCCTGGGCCAGCAACGCGCCGCGCTGGTCACCGCGGCCTATGCCCTGCGCACCGATCAGGAGGATTTCTCGGCCCAGCTGGAGAGCCAGCGGGCCCAGTTGACCGAACACCTGTCGGCCACACGCGGCGCGGCTGTCGAACTGACCCAGACCTCGACCGGCGCCAATGACGCGATCCGCGAGTTGGTCGAGGCCGCCGCCGACCAGTTCCGCGCCCTGATCGACATGTCCCAGCG
Organism: Brevundimonas sp.; assembly: GCF_004210735.1. Lineage (GTDB taxonomy): Bacteria > Pseudomonadota > Alphaproteobacteria > Caulobacterales > Caulobacteraceae > Brevundimonas. The sequence goes on along the minus strand of NZ_SDZL01000043.1, from coordinate 23,119 downwards.
CGAAGCTGACAGCTTCGATGGGGCCACCAAGCTGGCGCTGGACCGGTTCGAGGCCTTGGCCGCCGAGGCCCGCGACGCCCTGGTGGAAGAAACCCGCCGCGCCCTCGCGACGCTGGAGGCCACGGCCAGCGACGCCCGGGACGCGGCCGAGGCCGCCACCGATCAGGCTCGCATTCGCGCCGACCGCCTGAACGAATCCCTGTTTGACGCCGCCCAGAAGGCCGATCAGGCCGCCGAGGCGCGCATTGAGGGCGCCCGCCGCATCGTGGGCGAGACCGCCGGGCTGGTGGACGAGGCCGGCCAGCAGGCGCTGGAGCGGCTGGAGGCGATGGTCGAGCGGATGAACGTCGCCATGGCCCAGGTCGAGACCTCGCTGGTCGAGTTGGACGAACGCGCCGCCGCCCTGCCCGACCAGGCGCGCGAGCGGGTCGAGGCCATGCGCAGTTCGGTCGAGAACGGGCTGGCCGCCCTGGCCGCCGCCTCGCGCAAGGCGGCCGAGGACACCGAGGCGCTGGACGCCACCTTCCAGGAGCGGGTGCGCCGCAACTACGACATGCTGACCGAGGCGGTGCGCCTGATGGGCGTGGTCTCCGGCGACGCGCCCGCGCCGGGCCGCCGCCGCGAACTGAACCCCATGGTCGAGCCCGAGGCGCCCGCCACACCCGCGCGGCCGGCCCGCACGACCGAGGGGCGCGGTTTCGGCCTGCGCGGCCGCCTGAAGCTGGAGCCGACCGAGCCCAAGCGCGCGGCCGCTCCGCCGTCGCAGGACGGGCTGGACTGGGCCGATCTGGTCGATGACGGGGGCGACGAGGCGCCGCTGGATCTGGACAGCCCCCTGCCCCCGCCGGCCGAGCCGGCTGAGCTGGCCGATCGCATCACCGGCGTGATCCGGCGTATGGGGGTCGATCCCAACGCCCTGCTGCCCCGCTCGCGCGTCGAGGAAGCCGCCGAGGCCTTGGCCGCGCGCGAACCGGACCGCGCCCGCCAGATCGTGCGCCGCGTGGCCCCGGCCGCCGTGCGCAGCGTGTCGCGCCGCGTGCTGGCCGACGCCGAGGTCAAGGCGGACGTGGAACGCTATGTCCACGACTTTGGCCAGGGCCTGACGGCGATGGCCAAGGCCGGGGACGCCGACGGCATCCAGTCGCGGCTGGCGTCCGACGCCGGTCGCGCCTTCATGCTGCTGGATGCGGCGGTGGGCGATCTGGGCTGACCTGAACGGCGTTCAGGCTTGACGGCGACCGGCGGGACCGACAGGGTGCGTCCCGTCGTCACACCACTGTCATAGTAGGACAGCGTCCATGCTCGCCAGCCCGACTGAAGCCGCGACGGACCGACGACCCGCCATCGTCATCTGCGCCTATGACCGCGACGAGCACGGCTGGGACCCGGTCGAGGACCTGTCCGGCAATCTGTGGAGCCCGCAGGGCGCGCGCACCGTAGCGGTCGAGGCGGCGGACCCCGAGGCCCTGGCCGCCACCCTGGCCAGCCAGGTGCGCGACCTGGGCGCGCGGGCCATCCTGCTGGTCGGGCGGACCCGTCGGGCCACCGATTTCCGTGTCCAGATGCGCGCCGAGAACCGCAAGTCGGACGGCGCGCGGCTGGATCACACCGGCCCCGGCGTCGCGCGGTCGACCGCCCCGGTGGCTGAGATGGTTCAGGCGCTGAAGGACGCGGGACTGACCGCCGCCGCGTCGTCGGAGGCCGAGGACGACGCCGGCAGCTATCTGCTGTACCGCGTGCTGACCGGCCTGCCCGACGGCCCCGAAAGCCCGGCCATCGGCCTGTTGCGCGCCCCGGCCGGGGCGACGGACATCGCCATGCAGAAGGGGGTCAAGGCCGCGGCCATGGCCATGACCCGGCACCTGGGCGCCCTGCCCCGCCCGCGCGTAAGCTGACGCCCTAGATCAGGCCCGCCAGCGGCGACGAGGGGTCGGCGTACATGCGTTTCGGCATCCGCCCGGCGCGGTAGGCCTGACGCCCCGCGATGACGGCGTGCTTCATGGCGCTGGCCATCAGGACCGGATCGCGAGCCTCGGCGATGGCCGTGTTCATCAGCACCCCGTCGCAGCCCAGCTCCATCGCCACGGCTGCGTCCGAGGCCGTGCCGACGCCCGCGTCGACCAGCACCGGAACCTTCGACTGTTCGACGATCAGGCGGATGTTGACCGGGTTCTGGATGCCCAGACCCGAGCCGATCGGGGCGCCCAGCGGCATGATGGCCACGGCGCCCGCGTCTTCCAGCTTGCGCGCATAGACGGGGTCGTCGGTGCAATAGACCATGACCTGGAACCCCTCGGCGGTCAGCAGCTTCAGCGACCTCAGGGTCTCTTCCATGTCGGGGAACAGGGTGCGGGGGTCGGACAGGACCTCCAGCTTGACCAGGGTCCAGCCGCCAGCCTCGCGCGCCAGACGCAGGGTCCGCACCGCGTCCTCGCCGGTGAAACAGCCCGCCGTATTGGGCAAATAGGTGTAGCGTTTCGGGTCGAGGAAGTCGGTCAGCACCGGCTGGCTGGGATCGGTCAGGTTCACCCGGCGCACGGCCACGGTGACGATCTCGGCGCCCGACGCCTCGGCCGCGGCGGCGTTCTGGGCGTAGTCACGGTATTTACCCGTGCCCACAATCAGGCGCGAGTTGAAGGTGCGGCCCGCGACGGTCCAAGTGTCTTTGTGAGAGGCGGTGTCGGTCATGCCTCTGACCTAGCGCCGCCGGGGTCGGGGGGAAAGGCGCGTTGCGGGATTTGATGGCGCGCGTCAGCCGCCGCCGACGAACTGGACCAGCTCGATGCGGTCACCTTCGGCCAGGGCGGTCGTGGCGTGCAGCGAGCGGGGCACGATCTCCAGATTGCGCTCGACCGCCACCTTGCGCGGGTCCAGCGACAGTTCCTGGACCAGGCCCAGGATGGTCGTCGCGGCGGTGTCCCGCCCCTCGCCGTTGACCTCGATACGCAAATCACTGGCTCCTTACGTCAGGCCGCCGCCTTATCACAGCGCGATGCGGGAGCCCAAGGCGCGCAGTTGCCGTGACGTAAGGCTTTTCGTTTGTCCCGCTTTGCCGCGCGGGCGCCATGGGCTACAAGGCCGCTTGATTCCGCGCTTTCGGCGCGCTGCCTGTCGAGCGAATGCCCGTTCCCCCCGTCATCCATGTGCTGAACGGCCCCAACCTGAATCTGTTGGGAACGCGCGAGCCTGAAATCTATGGCCGGGATACGCTGGCCGACATTCAGGCGCTGTGCGAGGCCGCCGCCGAGGGGGCCCGTGTGGTCTTTCGCCAGACCAATCACGAGGGCGAACTAATCGACTGGATCCAGCAGGCCCGGACCGAAGCGTCCGCCCTGGTGATCAATCCCGCGGCCTTCACCCACACCTCGGTGGCGGTGCTGGACGCGCTCAAGACCCTGAGCATACCGATTGTGGAATGCCACCTGTCCAATCCTGCGGCGCGCGAGGAATTTCGCCGTCACTCCTATGTTTCGCTGGCGGCGACCGGCGTCGTTTCGGGCCTTGGCCCGTTCAGCTATGAACTGGCCGTCAAGGCCGCCCTTCGGCTCGTGCGGGAACGCGCGTCAGCTTGAAGGCCGTTCGCAACATTTCGATAGAGACTGAAAACCCGATGGCCGACGACAAAAAACCCCTGAAGAACGACCCGGCGGGCGAGATCGACACCGTTCTGGTGCGCAGCCTGGCCGACATCCTGAACGACACCGACCTGACCGAGATCGAGGTCGAGCGCGGCGATCTGAAGATCAAGGTGAAGCGCGAAGTCACCGTCGCCGCCGCCCCGATCCAGTACGCCCCGGCCCCGGTCGTGCACGCCGCCCCGGCCGCTGCGGCGCCCGCCCCGGCCTCGATGCCGTCGGACCCGGCCACCATCGTCGCCCGGTCGGGCGAAGAGGTGAAGTCGCCGATGGTCGGCACCGTCTATCTGCAAGCGTCGCCGGAAGCCCCGGCCTTCGTGAAGGCGGGCGACAAGGTCAAGAAGGGCCAGACCCTGCTGATCGTCGAGGCGATGAAGACCATGAACCCGATCCAGTCGCCGCGTGACGGCGTGGTGTCGGAAATCCTGGTCGGCGACGCCCAGCCGGTCGAGTTCGGCGAACCCCTCGTCCTGCTCGAGGCGTAAGGCCCAGTCATGTTCACCAAGGTCCTGATCGCCAACCGCGGCGAGATCGCGCTGCGCATCCATCGGGCGTGCAAGGAGATGGGCATCTCCACCGTCGCCGTGCACTCCGAAGCCGACCGCGGCGCCATGTGGGTGCGGCTGGCGGACGAGAGCGTCTGCATCGGCCCGGCGCCGGCGGCCAAGTCCTATCTGAACATCCCGTCGATCATCGCGGCGGCCGAGATCACCGGCGCCCAGGCGATCCACCCCGGCTATGGCTTCCTGTCGGAAAATGCGCGCTTCGCCGAGATCGTCGAAGCCCACGGCATGACCTTCATCGGTCCCAAGCCCGAGCATATCCGGGTCATGGGCGACAAGATCAGCGCCAAGAAGACGGTGCTGGAAGCCGGTATTCCCTGCGTCCCCGGCTCTGACGGCGAGGTCGAGACCATCGAGGCCGCCATCGAGGCGTCCAAGGCCATCGGCTTCCCGCTGATCGTCAAGGCGGCGGCCGGCGGCGGCGGGCGCGGCATGAAGGTCGCGATGACGGCCGACGATCTGGTCGAGGCCGTGCAGACGGCCCAGACCGAAGCCAAGGCCGCCTTCGGCAACGGCGCCGTCTATATGGAGCGCTATCTCCAGAAGCCGCGCCACATCGAGATCCAGGTCATCGCCGACAGCCACGGCAACGTCGTGCACCTGGGCGAACGCGACTGTTCGCTGCAGCGCCGCCACCAGAAGGTTCTGGAAGAGGCCCCCTCGCCCGCCCTGTCGGCCGAAGGTCGCAAGGCCATCGGCGAGACGGTCAACAAGGCCATCGCCGCCATCGGCTATCTGGGCGTCGGCACCATCGAGTTCCTGTGGGAGGACGGCGAGTTCTTCTTCATCGAGATGAACACCCGCCTGCAGGTCGAGCATCCGGTCACGGAGATGATCACGGGCGTAGATCTGGTGCGCGAACAGGTGCGCATCGCAGCCGGCCTGCCGCTGTCCTTCACCCAGGACGACATCCATTTCGAGGGTCACGCCATCGAGGTGCGGATCAACGCCGAGAACGCCGAGACCTTCACCCCGTCGCCGGGCACGATCACCGACTTCCACGCGCCGGGCGGCCTGGGCGTGCGTCTGGATAGCGCCATCTACGCCGGCTATTCGATCCCGCCCTATTACGACAGCCTGATCGGCAAGCTGATCGTGCACGGACGCGACCGTGAGGAGGCCTTGGCCCGGCTGAAGCGCAGCCTGGGCGAGATGGTCATCGGCGGCGTCGACACCACCATCCCCCTGTTCCAGAAGCTGTTGCAGGAGCCGGACATCCTGTCGGGCGACTATGACATCCACTGGCTGGAGAAGTGGGCGGCGGCGCAGAAGGCCAAGGCCTAAAGCCGCCTTGGAAGAGCCGGGGTTCAGCGCCGACGGACCTTTCGGCGCCTTTGGGCCCGAGGAACTTCTGGCCTGCTATGCCCGGGGCGCCTTTCCGATGGCCGAGGCGCGCGACGATCCGCGTGTCTTTCTGGTGGAGCCCGACCAGCGGGGCGTCATACCGCTGGACCGGTTCCACATCCCGTCACGCCTGAGGCGCACGGTGCGGTCGGAGCCATATCAGGTGCGCTTCGACACGGCGTTCACCGCCGTGCTGGATGCCTGCGCGGCCTCGGCGGCGGGTCGTGAGGACACCTGGATCAACGATCCGATCCGGCGGCTGTATGTCGAACTGCATGCGCGCGGCCACGCCCACAGCGTCGAATGCTGGCAGGACGAGGTTCTGGTCGGTGGCCTGTACGGGGTGACCCTGGGTGGGGCGTTCTTTGGCGAGAGCATGTTCAGCCGGGCCCGGGACGCATCGAAGATCGCGCTGGTCCATCTGGTGGCGCGACTGCGGCTGGGCGGATGGCGGCTGCTGGACGCGCAGTTCCTGACCGAGCATCTGAGCCAGTTCGGCGCGGTCGAGACACCGCAGGCCGCCTATCTGCGGATGCTGAAACCGGCGCTGCGGATCGAACCCGACAAGACCGTCCTGACAGCGTCTCTGACGGGCGCGGAGGCGGTGACCTATGCCTTGCAGCCCACGACCCAGGCGTCATAGAGCGGGTGCTGAAGGCCGCTGACCGACGGGGCTGAGCCGAACATCCAGCCGCGGAAGATCTGGCGGGGCTGGGCGGCCTGGATGCCCGGTCGCGGTTGCAGCGTCACCTCGACATAGGCGACCGAGTCGTCGACCTGTTCGCCCGCGCCGCTGATTTCGCAGGCGCGCGCAGTGAAGATCAGCGCCTTATCGAAGCGAACCGGGCGGCCGCCGACCTCGACCTCGAAGCGCATGCTTTCGGCGGTGATCTTGTCGATAGCCTGGATGACGGCGACGCGGCGGCGCTGGCGGCGCTCCGGCTTGGCGGGCTCCTCGGGGGCCTTGACCGTTTCGACCTCGGCCGTCTCCTCAGTCTCGACTTCCGCCTCGGGGACCAGGATGGGCGTCAGCGGCGCGTCTTCCGGCAGGGGCGTCACGACGATGGGGGCGACGGGCGCGGGCGTGCCCGCGGGCGGCGTCTCGGTCGCCGGCGCGGGCTGCGGATTGCGCATCAGGTCGCCAACGGGATCAGCGGCCGGACGGGCGTCCTGCGGCGCGTCCTGAAGGGCCGAGGCCACGCCCCCGCCGCCGGTCGCCAGCAGGCTGATCGCCAGCGCACAACCGACCAGATTGCGCGCGCGCGGCGTCATTCCGGGGTCCAGGCCTGATAGTCGCCGGTCGCGGCGGGGCGTTGGCCCTCGTTCGCCAGCGAGCCCGACGGACGCCACGCCATGGGCGTGCCGCTGAGGTTCGGCAGGTGGTCCTTTTCCCAGGCGCGGCGGCGCAGGGGGGCGACGGTCGGCGGCTCATCCAGCGTGTAGCGCAGCCAGCCGTGCCATTCGGCCGGCACCTTCGAGGCGTCGGCATAGCCGTTGTAGATCACCCAGCGGCGACGGCGGCCGTCATAGCTGACGTTGTCGCGCGACAGGTAATAGCGGTTGCCGAAGTCGTCCGTGCCGACATGCTCGCCCCGCTTGGCGATGGTGAACAGGGTGCCGATGGTGGCGCCGTTCCACCAGGTGAAAATCTTGCTGAGCACGTCGTCGAATCCATTCGCACTGGCCTGCCGGACGCTTCCGGCGCGCGGCGCGATCATAGAAACCGCAGGCCGTCCCGTCCAGCGGCCGCTGCGGATAAGGCAACTCAATATCTTGGGGGTAACCATGTCTCCGACCGCAAGATTTATTGCATGGGAGTGCGCGCGGGCCCTAACGTCGAAGGGATCACCGACGGAGACCGTCGCATGCGCTTTGACCCGCGCCTCGCCCAACGGGCGTCGCACCTGACCTTTCAGCACCGCAGCGTCGAGCGGCCGGACCGCATTGTGTCGGTAGAGGCGCCGTCCGACTGGACCGATGCGCGGATCGAGGCGTGGCTGGACTGGCTGGACGCCCCCGAAACACCGCTGCGTCAGTCGGTCGCCGACTGGGCCAATGCGCTGGCCGCGCGGGGCCGGGCGAAGGGCGCGTTCAAACGCCCGGCGGACGCCGCCGCCTTCGCCGCAGAACTGACCGGATCGATCCTGCTGGGCCTGGCCGCGCCATCAGCCGCGTCGCGGGAGGTGCGAAGCGCCGCGCTGAACCTGGCCGACCCGGAGGCGGCCGGCCTGATCCACGCTCAGGCTGCGGCCGCGCGCGCACGGCGACTGGCCGGGGGCGCAACGCGCGCACTGGCCGAGGCGTTGAACGCCGTCGCCGACACCGTGACGCGTTGCGAAGGACCGCGCGGCCACTGCGCCGACCCCGCGCGCAACCCCGCCCTGGCGCGCGCCGCCCTGGCCGCCCGCGCCAGCGGCGCGTCGGACGCCGAAATCCTGCGCGCCATCGACGGCGAGCGGGGGCCGGTGGCCGGGTTGGACGCCGCGCCCGGGGCAGTCCGACTGGAGGCCTGTGTCGACCGCGCCCTGATCGCGGCGGGCGCGCCCGAGGCCGTGCTGGCGGCAGAGGCGGCGCTGGCCGACGGCCTGCTGCTGACCTTTGACCCGCGCGACGCCGAGGTGTTGGCGGAGGCTGCGGTCGCGCCGTCGGTGGGGCTGAACCTGGCGGCGCTGGCGCACTTGGCGGGCGATGATTTTGACGCGGCCGCCGAGCATCTGGCCCAGCTGTGGGCGACGGCGCTGGAGCTGGCGACGCCGGATGACGCGGTCGCGACGACGCGTCCGCTGGTGCTGGCGCTGCACGGCCTGCCGGACGCGCTGCTGTCGCTGGGCGAGGCGCCGTCTGCGGCCGGCGGCGTCGCGGGCGTAATCGGCGTCGGTGCGTTGTCGGCGGCGACCGCGCTGGCCGACCCGCTCGGCCCCTGCGAGGACTGGACGACCGGCGCGGAGGACCGGTTGACGGCCCTGAACAGCCGGATCGCCACCCTGAACGCCAGTGAGGACACGCGATCGCATCGGGCGGCGCAGCGGCTGGGCGAACTGCGCGCGGACGTGGCGAATCGGGGCCTGCGCAACACGACCGTCACCCTGTGGCGCGAGGATGCCGAGACAGCCCTGCGACTGGGCGTTTCGCCCTTCGCCGCCATTGATGTGTTCCAGACGGGCGACGGCGAGATCGGCCGTCGTCTGCGCCCCGCCCTGGCCACGGCGATCCGCCGGGCGGTCGGCGATCTGGATGGCGCCGAGCGCTGGCTGTTCGGGCGGCGCACCCTGGCCGAGGCGCCCGGTTTCGACCAGGCGGCCCTGCGCGCCGTGGGCTTTACCGACGTCGAGCTGGAGGCGCTGGATCGCGCCTTTGCGGATGTCGAGGGCTTCGACGACGCCTTCCGCGAGCCGGTGCTGGACCCCGGCTTCCTGCGCGACGTACTGGGCCTGACGGAAGTGGGCGAGGCCCTGCTGGCACGGCTGGGCTTTGACGACGAGGCGCGGGGTGCGGCCGCGCGCTGGGTGTTCGGGCATCCCGATCTGCGTGACTGGCCGGACGCCCCGGCGGCGTTGGCCGACTGGCTATCCGTCGACCCGGCGACGCTGGAGGGACTGTGCCGCGGGATCGCGGACGTCGCGGCCGACATTCCGGCGCCCACCGTGCTGGCGCTGGAGTGGCGCGCGACCGCGCTGGACGCCGTACGCGGCCTGGGCCAGGCCGCGACGGACGGGCGACGCGTGGTGCTTATGAGCCGGGACGAGGCGCCGGCCCGCTTTACCCTGGACCTGCCCGACACGCCGCCCGCCGGCCTGTCACCGCGCGCCGCCGAAACGCCCCCCTCGCCCGAGCGGATCATCGAACGGGTGGTCGAGCGCGACCGCACGCGGCGCAAGCTGCCGGACCGCCGCAAGGGCTATATCCAGAAGGCCGCCGTGGGCGGGCACAAGGTCTATATCCACACCGGCGAATACGAAGACGGCGAACTGGGCGAGATCTTCATCGACATGCACAAGGAAGGCGCCGCCTTCCGGTCGCTGATGAACAATTTCGCCATCGCCATCTCGATCGGCCTGCAATACGGCGTGCCGTTGGACGAGTTCGTTGACGCCTTCGTCTTCACCCGGTTCGAGCCGGCGGGGCGGGTGACGGGGAACGATTCCATCCGCTCGGCCACGTCGATCCTGGACTATATCTTCCGCGAGCTTGGGGTGTCCTATCTGGACCGTCACGAGTTGGCCAACGCCCAGCCCGAGAGCCTGAATCCGGACGGTCTGGGCGCAGAACCGGCGGACGGCGCGGCCGAGACGGTGCCCGCCGCCCGGTTTATCTCCAAGGGATTCGCCCGCGGCGCGACGCCGGACAATCTGGTGGTCGTGCCGTTCGGCCGGAAGCGGGACGAGACGCCCGCGCCCGATAGCGACGGTGAGGCGGTCGCCTGCCCGGCCTGCGGCGATTTCACCCTGCAACAGCGAGGCGGCGGCTGGACCTGCGACAGCTGCGGGGCGGCGCCCCAGATGCAGGGCGGCTGATCCCGCCCGGCGGCCCGGTTCTTGCTGTGGATGGATGTGAACGTCCGAAAGTCGCCCAGATGAAACCGATCCAGACCGCCCTTATCGTCATGGCCCTTGGTCTGACCGCCCTGCCCGCCCTGGCACAGAACGCCGGTCAGATCGCCCGTGTGCGCGGCGGGGCCAGCTGTTCAGGCTGCAACCTGTTCCAGGCCGAACTGGGTGGACTGGAGAAATCGGGTCTGAACCTGTCCGGATCGCGCCTGCGCCAGGCGGACCTCAGCCTGGCGGTGATGAACCGCACCCGTTTCAGCAACGCCGACCTGCGCGATGTCGAGGCCTATGGCGGCGTGTTCTCGGGCTCGAACTTCACAGGCGCGAACCTGACCAACGCCAGCTTTGTCGGCGCCTATCTGGAAGGGGCGGCGTTTTCCGGCGCGACCCTGACGGGAGTCAATTTCTCGGGGGCGCAGCTTGCGCGCGCCACCGGACTGACCCAGAGCAGGCTGAACCAGGCCTGCGGCGACGACGCCACCGTGCTGCCTGCCGGGCTGCGCATTCCCGCCTGCTGAAAGACGCCAATCTTACCGCGATTTAAGTAGGGGCCGCCCGCTATTACGCGCATGGATGGGGTGTGAAAAAGACCGCTCTGCATATGTGGACTTCGAGTCTGGCCGTCACGGCCGCCTTCGCCGCCAGCCTGGCGGTGGCGGCGCCGGCCTTCGCCTCGACACCTTCCGGCGAACAGGATCGGGACGTGGCCCGTTCGGTGTCGCTGGGCGGATCGTGCAACCGTTGCGAACTGGCGGGACGCAATCTGACCGGCGCGACCTTTGCCGGCGCGTCGTTCGTCAACGCCAGCCTGGTGGGCGCCAATCTGCGCGGCGCCGAACTGATCGGCTCGAACTTCACCGGGGCCAATTTCACCCGTGCGGACCTGATCGGCGTGACCATCGTCGGCGCCAATTTCACCGACAGCGTCTTTACTGACGCCAACCTGCGCAGTTCCGAGGCTCAGGGCGCCAATTTCACCCGCGCCGACCTGACGCGCGCGGACTTCATCGGCGCCGAGATGCAGGGCGTGAACATGAACCGCGCCAATCTGACCCGCGCCAACTTCCGCTCCAGCGAGATCGTCGGAGCCACCCTGTCGAACGTCAGCGCACGTAACGCCGACTTTACCGGGGCTGAGTTGGATGCCTCGAACCTGACGAACGGCGACTTTTCCTACGTCGTCTTCCGCAGCGCCAGCCTGGACGGCGCGCGACTGACGGGGGGAACCTTCGCCCGCGCCGACTTCACCGGCGCCTCGATGACCCGCACGGATATCCGGGGGGCGGACCTGTCGGGCGCACGGGGTCTGGATCAGGACCAGATCGACGAGGCCTGCGGCGACAGCACGACCCAGTTGCCGGGGTCGCTGACCGTCAAGACCTGTCGCGGCGCTCGCGTTGTGGTGCGGCCGCCCGCGCCGCCCCGGACGCCGGTCGCGCCCAGAGCGCCGACGCCGCCAGTCCGGCATTTCGCTGCGGTGAACTGACCGTCGTGAACTGACGGCGACTCCCGATCAGATCTTGATCGGGAGGGCCGTGCGGATCGACAGTTCCTTGAGTTGCTTGTCGGCGGCCTCGGCCGGCGCGCTCATCAGCAAATCCTGGCCCTGCTGGTTCAGCGGGAAGGCGATGACCTCGCGGATGGCCGTCTGATTGGCCAGCAGCATGACGATGCGGTCGATGCCGGGGGCCAGACCGCCGTGCGGCGGGGCGCCGAAGCGGAAGGCGTTCAGCATGCCGCCGAACTGCTCCTCGACCACCGAGGCGTCGTAGCCGGCGATCTCGAAGGCCTTGAGCATGATCTCGGCCTTGTGGTTCCGGATCGCGCCCGAACACAACTCATAGCCGTTGCAGACGATGTCGTACTGATAGGCGCGGATGGTCAGCGGGTCCTGGGTCTCCAGCGCCTCCATCCCGCCCTGGGGCATTGAGAAGGGGTTGTGGCTGAAGTCGACCTTCTTCTCTTCTTCCGACCATTCGAACATCGGGAAGTCGACGATCCAGCAGAATTTGAACTGCTCCTCGTCGACCAGCTTCAGCTCCGTACCCACGCGCGTGCGGGCCAGACCGGCGAACTTGGCGAAGACGGCGGGGTCGCCGGCGGTGAAGAAGGCGGCGTCGCCCTTGCCCAGACCCAGCGACGTCATCAGGGCCTCGGTCGGCTCCTGACCCAGGTTCTTGGCGATCGGGCCGCCCCAGGCCTGCTGATCGTCCGACCAGAAGATGTAGCCCAGACCGGGCTGACCCTCGCCCTGCGCCCAGGAGTTCATACGGTCGCAGAAGGCGCGCGAACCGCCGGTCGGCGCCGGGATGGCCCAGACCGCGTTCCTGGCGTCGGCGCCCAGGATCTTGGCGAACAGACCGAAGCCGCCTTCGCGGAAGTGATCCGACACCTCCTGCATCTTGATCGGGTTACGCAGGTCCGGCTTGTCCGAGCCGTACCATTTCATCGACTGGGCATAGGTCAGGCGCTCGAAGCCCTTGTGCTCGAAGCTCTCGCCGAAATCGTTGGTGAAACTATGCACTTCATCAATGGGCGAGACCGGCTTGCCGTCACCGAACTCGTTGAAGACGCCGTTCATCAGCGGCTCGATGGCGGCGAAGACGTCTTCCTGGGTGACGAAGCTCATTTCGACGTCGAGCTGGTAGAATTCCAGCGAACGGTCGGCGCGCAGGTCTTCGTCGCGGAAGCAGGGCGCGATCTGGAAATAGCGGTCAAAGCCCGAGACCATCAGCAGTTGCTTGAACTGCTGCGGGGCCTGCGGCAGGGCGTAGAACTTGCCCGGATGCATGCGGCTGGGGACCAGGAAGTCGCGCGCGCCTTCGGGCGAGGAGGCCGTCAGGATGGGGGTCTGGTATTCGAGGAAGCCCTGCTCGACCATGCGCTGGCGGATCGAGTGGATCACCTTGGAGCGCAGGACGATGTTTCTGTGCAGCGTCTCGCGGCGCAGGTCGAGGAAGCGGTTCTTGAGGCGGATCTCCTCAGGATATTCCGGCTCGCCGAAGACCGGCAGCGGCAGTTCGGCGGCTTCGGACAGGACCTCGACGGCCTGGACGCGGACTTCGATCTCACCGGTGGGCAGGTTGGCGTTGGTGGTCTCGGCCGAGCGGCTGACCACTTCGCCGTCGATCTTGATGACGCTTTCGGCGCGCAGACGCTCGACGGCGTCAAAGCCCGGCGTCTCGGGGTGCAGCACCAGCTGGGTCAGGCCGTAGTGGTCGCGCAGGTCGATGAACAGCAGGCCGCCGTGGTCGCGCTTGCGGTGGACCCAGCCGGACAGGCGGACATTCGAGCCCGCGTCGGTCGAACGAAGGGCGCCGCAGGTGTGGGAGCGATAGGCGTGCATGTGGTGATTTCGTCTGCGAGATCGGCTGCGAAAACAGCGGGAATTGGAAGCGGCGGAAGGGCGCATCATCGCCCCCGAAAGTCAAGGCTGGCGCGCCATCCACAGGCCCGACGCCTTGTCCACCAGAGGCATGGGGCAGGAGAGCGCGTGGACCGTTTCCTCTGCTAAGGACGACGTCATGCCCGACCCGATCGATCAGCTGAGACTACCCCTGCAACGCGACCTGCCCTCGGCCGCGACGGCGCTGGTCGTCTCCGACAGCAATCGCGAGGCGATCACGGCGCTGGCCGACTGGCCCCGACAGCCCGGCGAGCGCCTGGCCCTGTGCGGTCCCGTCGGCAGCGGCAAGAGCCGTCTAGGCGAGATCTGGGCCGAGCGCGTCGGCGCCATTCCGCTGTTCGGAGAAGAGGCCGCCCTGGCCGATCCGCTGGAGCTGGAAGGCCGTCCGGTGTTGCTGGACGACGCAGGCCGGGCGGATGACGAAACCCTGTTCCACCTGATCAATCTGACCCAGTCGGGGGGCGGCGCCCTGTTGATGATCGCGCGCGAGGCGCCGGCGGCCTGGACCGTCGCCCTGCCCGATTTGCACTCACGGCTGGCGTCCACGCGCACTGTGACGGTCGAGGCGCCGGACGACGCCGTTCTGGCGGCCATGCTGCGCGCCGCCTTCGCCGAACGCAGCATCGCGCCGGGCGAGGACGTGATCGACTATCTGGTTCGGCGGATCGAACGTTCGGCCGCGGCCGCGCACGACATGGCGGCGCGCCTGGACGCCCTGCATCGCCCCGTCACCCGCATGCTGGCCCGTCAGGTGATCGAGGGTGAGGCCGAATAGGCCTTTGGCTTGGCCGGGCCGGCGCCCTGATTCCCCGAGCAATTCCGGGGCGGGTGCGGCCAGCACGCTTGCAGCCGTCACACGCGCGAGCGAAAACAGTCGCATGACCGAGATCGCGCCTATCGCCGAAGACAACACCGGCGAGGAAGTCCCCTCCTCCCGCGCTCCGCAGCTGGAGCTGTCAGAGGCGCTGATGGCCTCGCCCCAGCGGTTCATCAACCGCGAACTGTCGTGGCTGGCGTTCAACGGGCGCGTGCTGGAAGAGGCGGCGAACACGGCCCATCCGCTGTTGGAGCGGCTGCGCTTCCTGTCGATATCGGCCAACAACCTGGACGAATTCTTCATGACCCGCGTGGCCGGCCTGAAGGGCCAGGTGCGCGAGCGGGTGCGGGTGGTGTCGCCCGACGGCCTGACCCCGACCGAGGCGCTGGAGCAGGTCAACGCCGCCGCCGGGGGTCTGATGGCGGAACAGCAGCGCTGCTGGCGCATCCTGAAGAAGGCGCTGGCCCCCGCCGGGATCGAAGTGGTCGACCCCGCCACCATCACCAAGACCGAGCGCGAGCGGCTGGAGCCCGAATTCCTGAACCAGCTGTTCGCCGTGTTGACGCCGATGGCGATCGATCCGGCCCATCCCTTCCCCTTCCTGCCGAACCTCGGCTTCTCGCTGGCGCTGAAGCTGAAGCGGACGCGGGACAACCGCATCCTGTACGCCCTGGTTCCCGTGCCGACGCAGGTGCGCCGGTTCTGGGCGCTGGCCACGGACGGCCGGTCGGCGCCGGGCCGCAAGCGGTTCATTTCGCTGGAAAACCTGCTGCTGCTGTTCATCGACCACCTGTTCCCCGGCTGCGAGGTTCTGGAAAAAGGCGTGTTCCGCCTGATCCGCGACAGCGACATCGAGATCGAGGAAGAGGCCGAGGACCTGGTCATGGAGTTCGAGGAGGCGTTGAAGCAGCGCCGCCTGGGCTCGGTCGTGCGCATCAAGATCGAGGCGTCCA
The DNA here is from genome assembly GCF_004210735.1 of Brevundimonas sp. GTDB lineage: Bacteria > Pseudomonadota > Alphaproteobacteria > Caulobacterales > Caulobacteraceae > Brevundimonas. The sequence goes on along the minus strand of NZ_SDZL01000043.1, from coordinate 7,854 downwards.
TGCCCGAGGATCTGCGCGGCTTCATCATCGGCGAACTGCACGCCCAGCCGCAGGACGTGGTGCTGGTGGACGGCATGCTGGGTCTGGCCCAGATGTCCGAACTGATCCCCGGCGGCCACCCGGAGCTGAAGTTCAAGGGGTATGAGCCCCGCTATCCCGAGCGGGTTCGCGACAACGGCGGCGACATCTTCGCGGCCGTGCGCGAAAAGGACATGCTGATCCATCATCCGTTCGAGAGCTTCGACGTGGTGGTGCAATTCCTGCGTCAGGCGGCGCGCGATCCCAACGTCATCGCCATCAAGCAGACGCTGTATCGCACCTCGAAGGACAGCCCCATCGTCGCCGCCCTGATCGAGGCGGCCGAGAACGGCAAGAACGTCACCGCACTGGTCGAGATCAAGGCGCGCTTCGACGAGGAGGCGAACCTGAAATGGGCGCGCGCGATGGAACGGGCGGGCGTCCACGTCGTCTTCGGCTTCGTCGAATACAAGACCCACGCCAAGGTCAGCGTCGTCGTGCGTCGCGAGGGCGAGGCCCTGCGGACCTATTGCCACTTCGGCACGGGCAACTATCACCCGGTCACGGCGCGAATTTACACCGATCTGAGCCTGTTCACCTGCGATCCGGTGCTGGGTCGCGATGCGACGCGGGTGTTCAACTACATCACGGGCTACGCCACGCCGGACGAACTGGAGGCGCTGGTCGTCTCGCCGCTGAACATGAAGAGCTCGCTGGTCGAACTGATCGGCAAGGAAATGGCCGCCGCAGCCAAAGGCAAGCCGGCGGCCATCTGGGCCAAGATGAACTCGCTGGTCGATCCCGAGATCATCGACGCCTTGTACCGGGCCAGCCAGTGGGGCGTGCGGATCGAACTGGTGGTGCGGGGGATCTGCTGCCTGCGTCCCGGCGTGCCGGGCCTGTCCGAGAATATCCGGGTCAAGTCGATCGTCGGCCGCTTCCTTGAGCACAGCCGGATCATCGCCTTCGCCAACGGCCACGATCTGCCCAGCAACAAGGCGCGGGTCTATATCTCTTCGGCGGACTGGATGCCGCGCAATCTGGATCGCCGGGTCGAGCTTATGACCCCGGTGCGCAACGCCACCGTCCACGATCAGGTGCTGGACCAGATCATGGTCGCCAACCTGAAGGACGACACCCAGAGCTGGGTGCTGGAGCCCGACGGCCGCTATCGACGGGTCCAGCCGGTGGACGCCGAACGGCCGTTCTCGGCGCACAAATACTTCATGACCAACCCCAGCCTGTCCGGCCGGGGCCGCAAGGTGAAGACCCTGCCCGGCGTGCTGAGCTATGCGGGCCCCAAGGCCCGGAAACGTCGGTGATGCCCGCGGATTCCGAAGGACCGCCACGTCAGGTCGCGGTCATCGACATCGGATCGAACTCGGTCCGACTGGTCCTGTACCGGCTGGAGGGTCGGGCGGTCTGGACCGTCTTCAACGAAAAGGTGCTGGCCGGACTGGGGCGTGGCCTGTCCGAAACCGGGCGCCTGTCGGCCGAGGGCGTGCCGGGGGCGCTGGTCGCCCTGCGCCGCTTCGCCGCCGTGATCGAGGGGGTGCGGCCGGACCTGACCATCGTGGCCGCAACGGCGGCGGTTCGGGAAGCCTCGGACGGGCCCGACTTCTGCGCCCGCGTGGCGGCCCAGACAGGGCTGAAAATCCGCGTCCTGACCGGCGAGGAAGAGGCCCGATACGCCGCCATGGGCGTGCTGGCGGGCGACCCGACCGCCCGGGGCGTGGCGGGGGATATGGGCGGCGCCAGTCTGGAGCTGATTCGCATCGGACAGGACAAGATCGGGCAAGGCGTCACCCTGCCGCTGGGGCCGTTCACTCTGGCGGACCCCAAGGGATTTGACGCCGGGCGCCTGCGCGATGTCATCGGGCGGCGGCTGAAGCCCGTGGCCGCCGACTATCAGACATCGACCCTGAACGCCGTAGGCGGGGCGTGGCGGACGCTGGCGCAGGTCCATATGGCCCTGTCGAACCACCCCCTGCGGATCGTGCACCAATACGCCATGAGCGCCGGCGATGCGCGCGATCTGGCGCGGCTGGTGGCGGTGCAGTCCCGCGCCTCACTGGATCGCCTGCCGGGCGTGTCGAAGAAGCGCGCCGAGACCCTGCCCTACGCCGCCCTGGTGCTGGAAGGACTGATCGAGACGTTGGGCCTTCAGTCTATCGTCTTCTCGGCGTGGGGTGTGCGCGAGGGCCTGCTGACCGAGGGGTTCGACGCCGAAACCGCCGCGGTCGATCCCTTGCTGGCCGGCTGTTCGGCGCTGGGCGGGCGTCAGGGCGTCGATCCGGCCCTGCCTCGCGCGCTCAGCGGCTGGCTGGCCAATCTGTCGGCCGCCATGCCCGAGGCGTTCGGCGCCGAGCGGGACGCCCTGCTGACCGCCTCGGCCTGTCGCCTGGCGGACCTGGGCGCCCGGCTGCATCCCGATCACCGGATCGAGCTGGTGTTCGATCAGGTCCTGAGATCCCCCATCCCCGGCCAGACTCATGCGGAACGGGTTTTCCTGGCGACCGCGCTGAACGCCCGGTACGGCGGCGACGCACGCACCCCGGAACCGGCGACCGTCGGGATGCTGCTGGGCGAGCAGGCGCGGACGCGCGCGCGGGCGCTGGGCCTGGCGATCCGATTGGCCTGCGACCTGTCGGGTCGTTCGCCGCAACTGCTAGCTAATGCGACCGCCACTGTCGATGGCGGCGCCCTGCGGCTGACGGCGACCAATGGCTATGCCGATCTTCTGCTGGGCGAACAGACCCGGCGGCGCGCGCGCGCCGTCGCCGAGATCATGGGCCTGAAGCTGGAGATCTGACCGCCCCTAGTGGACGGCCTCTTCGCGGCCCTGGACGAAGGCGGCCTGACCGCTGACCTCACCATAGACCATGCACAGGTCCTCGAAGACGCGGTTCCAGGCGAACTGTTCGACCGTCTTCAGCCGGGCGGCCTGACCGATGACCTCGATGTCGCGCTGGAACAGGGCCTCGACCGCCTGGGCGTAGTCGTCCGGATCGGCGCTGGCCGCCAGCTGACCGACGGTGTGATCGACCGTCTCGGCCACGCCGCCCGCGTTCACGCCCACGACCGGGCGCCCACAGGCCATGGCCTCCAGCACGATCAGACCGAACGGCTCCTTGTCGTTGGCGTGCACGAAGGCGTCGCAACTGGCGATGATCCGGGCGACGGCCTTGGGGTCTTTTTCATACGGCAGGGCGATCACGCGATCCTCGGGCGGCATGCCCGTGCCGGCGCCCACCAGCACCAGATAATAGGGATCGCCCAGCTTCTGGACCGCCTCGATCAGGACATCGATGTTCTTTTCCTTGGCCGGCCGTCCGGCGAAGCACAGCAGGCGCGCACTGGCGGGCAGGCCCAGCCGCTTCAGCAGCCAGTCGCGGTCGCGGCGGTCGGGCCGGAAGGTGTCGATCTCGACCCCCAGGGGGCGAATGACGATGTTTCCGACGCCTGCCTCTTCCAGCCGACGCGCGATGAATCGGCTGGGCGAGACGACCCGGTCAAACTGCGAGAACAGCTGGGCCCAGCGCTTTTCCACCGGCTTCTTGGCCCATTCACCGAAATGCAGGGCCGCCAGGCCGGCGGGATCGGAATGGCAGAAGCCGACGACCGGGCAGCCGGCCCTCTGACCGGCCTCCAGCGCGCCCTGGCCGGGGGTGTAGGGGTCGCCCGCCTCGATTACCGACGGTTTCAGCGCCGCGACCCAGGCGCCCCAGCGACGCACCGATGTCGGCCAGCGATAGCCGTCCCCGAACGGCAGACGCGTGGCCTGCAGCTTGACGATCCCGTCCATGCCCGCCTCATGACGCGCGCCCGGCACGACCAGCGAATGCGCCAGACCCGGACGATTCTCGGCCAGCCAGGCCTTCTTGGACAGCAGATAGCGTTTCACGCCGCCGGAACGCGGGGCGAACAGCATGGTCGTGTCCACCAGACGCGGCCGCGGATCGCCGGATGAAGCCTTCAGGGCACGGAGGGTGTCCGACACCTCTTCATCCAGCCCCGGGATCAGGCGCAGTTCGCTCTCCTGCACCTCGGTGTCGATCATCGTCATGGAATCGGTCTCGCCGGAATGAGGCGATGCAACGCCCTTGCGTCGGCTTTGGATGCGAGTGACGCGTTTGGACCTGGCCATCCGGCGCCCGTAGCGCTGGAAAGCGTGAAGCTCAAGCGACATTCGGCGCCGGAATGCGGCCGATGACCCGGATCGAGACGCTTCGGCCTTGCATTCGCCTCAAATTCGAGAAACTTGGGGCACACTGCGTGGAGCCTCGTCCGGGCGCTCCGAACTTCCGTGCGCGTCCACTTGGGGTTTCTTCCGAATGCGTAAACTGCTCGCGACGGCTGCGGCCATGGCTCCCCTGGTTGCGGCCACCGGTGTTCAGGCCGAGGTCGTGATCTCCACCGCCCGCACGACGCCGATCCTGACCGCCAACGCCACCGGGACCGCGCCAGATAATATCCGCCTGGCCAACAACGGTTCGATCACCGTCACCACAGGCGCGGCCATCACGTTGAACTCCAGCCACACCGTCGATCTGGACAGCGGCAGCCGCATCACGATGGCCAACGCCGCCGACGGGGCGACGGGCATTCTGGTCAACGGCGGCAACACTGGTTCGGTGACGGTCGGCGGCGCGATCAGCATCACGGATTCGATTGATGATGACGACTACAAGGATACGGATGGCGATGGCGACATCGACGGCCCGTTTGCCGCCGGAACCAATCGTCATGGCTTGCGCGTGGCCGGGGCCTCCCCCTTCGTCGGCGACATCAAGATCGAAAGCTCAGGCTCCATCACCGTCGAAGGTAATCAGAGCTATGGCATCCGGGTTGAATCCGACCTGCAGGGTGATCTTCAAAGCCTGGGCACAATAACGGTTCTCGGAACTGAAACCTACGGCATACGTGTTCAGGGCGACGTATCCGGCGATGTAGAAATTCTGGGCGCGGTTAACGCGCGCGGCGAAGATGCGACCGCTGTCTCGCTGGAAGGCGACGTGGCGGGCGCCGTCAAACTGCAGGGCGCAATCACAAGCACGGGCTATCGTCATACGACCGCTCCGAACCCCAGGCCGACCACCGGCACAGTCAATGACGACGCGCTATATCTGGAAGATCTGGACGCCGACGACCTGTTGCAGGGCGGCCCCGCCGTCGCCATCGCCGGCAATGTCGGCGGCGGCGTTCTTCTGGACAAGGGTCCCGCCTATGCTGACGGCGGCGTGGATGGCGACGATGACGACGACGGCGTCAAGAACGGCGATGAAGACGATGACGGCGACGGCACCAAGAATCGCGACGATACCGACCGTGATGGCGACGGTATCCTTGACGCCAGCGAAGGCACATCTTCGATAACGACCTATGGCGCCGCGCCGGCTCTCCAGATCGGCTCAACAACCCAGGCCGTGAATCTGGGCGTCGTAGGGACGGGCGATTCCGCCTATGGCGTGATCAATCGCGGCTCCATCACCGCCAGCGGCGTCTATGCCGAAGTTGACGCCACGGCTGTACAGATCGGCGGTCTGGCTGGCGGACAAACCGTCAACATCGATGGCGGCGTGCGTAACGAAGGTTCGATCACCAGTTCGGCGCGTGATGCGGACGCCACGGGTGTGCGTTTCGGCGCCGGCGCATCCACCCCGACCTTCATCAACACCGGTTCAATCACGGGCGGCGGCTACAGCGATGAAGAAGCCAACATCACCGGCGTTCTGATCGAGGCCGGCGCCAATCTGCCCAGCCTGGTCAATGATGGTGTCATTACAGGAACGGCTGGCGGCGGCGTCGCCACGGTGGGCGCCATTGTCGACAAGAGCGGCACTCTCACCTCCATCCGCAACACTCGCACCATTCAGACAGGCCTGGCCGCCAACGCAGACGGCGACGACATCACCGGCACGACGACCGCGATTGACGTGAGCGCCAACAGCACCGGTGTCACACTGATCCAGGAAGGCATCGAATTCGATCCCACCGAAGCCGATCCCGACACGGACGGCGATGGTGTGCCTAACTCGCGTGAGCCGGCGATCACCGGCGCCATCAAGCTGGGTTCGGGCGCCGACGTGGTGGATATCCGCAACGGAACGGTCAACGGCGACATTTCATTCGGCGCGGGCGCAGACAGCCTGTCGATCACCGGCGGCGCTGCCATTCGAGGCGCTATCACCGACAGCGACGGCCAACTGGACATCAATGTGACCGACGGTGTCCTGGACGCCCGTCAGACCAGCCGCACCAACGTCAGCAGCCTGAATGTCGGCGCGGACGGCAGCCTGATCGTGACACTGGACCCCGCGACCGTGGGATCATCGGCCGGATTCAACGTCTCGGGGGCGACGACGATCGCCGAAGGCGCCGGACTGGGCGTTCGCTTCACCTCGCTGATCGACGATCCGGCGCGCTTCACCATCATCAACGCCGACCCCGGCTCCCTGACCTATGACAGGACCGATAGTTCGCTGTTGAGTGACTCGCCCTATCTGTTCGTAGCCGAGGTGGGCGCCGACCTGGCCGCGGGCGATGTCTATGTGGATGTTCGCCGCCGTCGTGCGGACGAGGCCAACCTGATCAAGGTCGAGGAACAGGCCTACGACGCCGTCTATCAGGCGCTGTATGATAACGAAGCCGTTCGCAACGCCTTCCTGGCCCAGACCGACCGCGAGGGCTTTGGCAATCTGTTCGAACAGATGCTGCCGGACCATTCGGGCGGTCCGCTGCTGTCCCTGGCCAGCGGCGTCGACGCCGTGACTCGCGCCCTGACCGGTCGCAACGCCGCAGCCGCCCCGGGCCAGACCAGCGCCTGGGTGCAGGAAATCAATTTCTACGCTGACAAGGATCGCACCGACACCTACGGCTTCCGCTCGGAAGGGTTCGGCGTCGCGGGCGGCGTGGAGCGCGGCACCGGCTTCGGCGCCCTGGGTATCACCGCCGCCTACACCTCCTCGGATCTCGAGGATCCCGAGGCTGAAGCTGAGGAAGTCCTGTCCGCCAACCTGCTGGAACTGGGCCTCTACTGGCGCGCACAGGGTCAATACTGGACAACCTGGGCCCGCGCTGCGGGCGGCTACGCCTCGTTCGAGGCGACCCGCCAGCTGGTGGCCGACGGCATCAACCTGAAGAACGAATCCGACTGGCACGGTTGGACCGTCGCCCTCGCCGGCGGCGCCTCCTATCAGCGCGAGGTCGGTCGCTTCACCATCCGCCCCGAAGTCTATGCCGAGTATTTCTCGCTCAGCGAGGACGCCCGTCGTGAAAAGGGCGGCGGCGACGGCTTTGACCTGATCATCGACGAGCGCGAGGGTCACCTGTTCTCGGCCACCGCGGCGATGAATGTCGGCATGAACCTGGGCCGCAACGGCTGGATTCGTCCCGAGCTGCGCCTGGGCTGGCGCCAGAACATCTCGGTCGATCCGGGCGAGACCATCGCCCGCTTCGCCGGCAGCACCGACAGCTTCCGCCTGACGCCCGACACCATCGAGGGCGGCGGCCCGATCGTCGGCTTCAACGTCAACATCGGCAACGCCCTGGGCATGCTGTCGATCAGCGGCGACGCCGAGTTCATCGAGGACTACGTTCGCTACTCCCTGTTGTTGCGGGCCAGCTTCCGCTTCTGATCCTTCCGGGATCGCCCAACAGAAAAGGCCGCCGGGTCGTCCGGCGGCCTTTTTCGTATTTGTCGGAAACTGGACGATACGTTTCGCTCAGGACCAAGGACGAAGCTTAAGGCGCAGCTTCCCTTCGAAGAGTGAAATGCGATCTGTTCTGCTGTCCCTCGCCGTGCTCGCGATTGCCCCCGCCACCCTGGCGCAAGAC
>NZ_SDZL01000140.1 GCF_004210735.1 Brevundimonas sp. | reverse complement strand
GTCTCGAGGCCGTAGCGCACTTCACGGCGCTGCATCTCGTTCATCAGGTTGGCGAGGATACGGCCGCCGGTTGCGCCGATCGGGTGACCGAGCGAAATGCCCGAGCCGTTGACGTTCAGCTTGTCGGCGTCGTTCCAGTTCCAGCCTTTCAGCACGGCCAGAACCTGCGGGGCGAAGGCTTCGTTGAGCTCGACGAGGTCGATGTCTTTCCACGACAGGCCCGTACGCGCGAACAGGCGCTCGACGGCCGGCACCGGGCCGATGCCCATGCGCGACGGCTCGACGCCGGCGGCAGCCCAGCCCGTGAACCAGCCGATCGGCTCGAGGCCGAGTTCTTCCAGCTTGTCTTCGGCAACAACGAGGCAGGCAGCAGCGGCATCGTTCTGTTGCGAGGCGTTGCCCGCAGTCACGACGCCGCCCTTTTCAATGGCTTTCAGCGTGCCGAGCGATTGCGCGGTCGCATCGCCGCGAACGCCTTCGTCCTGCTTGAAGATGACCGGATCGCCCTTTCTCTGCGGGACGGACACCGGCACGAGTTCGTTGTCGAACTTGCCTTCCTTCCACGCGGCGGCGGCGCGCTGGTGGCTGCGCGCGGCGTACTCGTCGCAGGCTTCGCGCGGGATCTGATAATCCTTGGCCAGGTTCTCCGCCGTCTCGATCATGCCGGTGATGACGCCGAAGCGCGAGATCGGCTGCGACATCAGGCGGCCGCGCTGCAGGCGGTCGTGCATGGTCACCGAACCGGCACGGGCGCCGCCACGCATGTCGGTCGAATAGTATTCGACGTTGGTCATGCTCTCGGCGCCGCCGGCGACCACGACATCCGCCGCGCCCGTCTGCACAAACATGGCGGCTTCGACGACCGACTGCAGCCCCGAGCCGCAGCGGCGATCCAGCTGATAGCCGGGTACAGAGATCGGGTAACCAGCCGCCAGCGACGCCCAGCGGCCGATGGCCGGAGCCTCGCCCGAGGCGTAGCCCTGCGCGAAGATCACGTCGTCGATGCGCTCCGGGTCGATCTTGGTGCGCTCGACCAGCGCCTTCAGCACCACCGCACCCAGCTCGCCTGCGGTCATCGACCCCAGCGCGCCCTGGAATTTGCCCACAGCCGTGCGGATCGGGCTGACGATGGCGGCGCGGCGAAGCTTGGTCATGGGCGGCGTATCCGAGGCTGGCCCTAAAGGGCGGGTGTTGAATCGCGGCGCACCATAGCGGCGTCTTGCGCGACGGCAACCTTTGCAGCCC
>NZ_SDZL01000139.1 GCF_004210735.1 Brevundimonas sp. | reverse complement strand
TCTTTCATCGAAGCCTGCAGCCACGTCCCCTCGATGGAGACGTGCAGGTCCTTCAGGCGCATCTGCAGCAGTTCGGCATCCGGCAGGTATGACCACCAGGGCTGTCGCGATTTTGTACGCATGGACCAAAGCGTCCCGCCGGAGTCACCCATTACCCACGCTCCCCGGACGTCGCCGTTTCACCAAGCCCAAACGCGCCCCAGCCCAAGCCTGTTGCAGCAGGGGCTGTTGCAGCAAAAATGCCGAGCTTGGTGGATATCAAATTCAAACGACCGACCTCTCCGCGTCGATGTGCGGACGGAACGCTTTCTAAACCATAAACCCCGGCCTGCGCCCTAGGAAAATCGGGGTTTCGAAGGGAAAACTGTACAAACTTGCCGCCTCTGCGAATGCTTTCGGGCGCCCTTTTCGCGCCCTTCGTCGGGCCCCCGGCCGGCCCGCCACGGCGACTTGGCGAGTCGCTGTGGCGGGGCGGGTCAGTGGCTGGCGCTATCGGGCGTCAAATTGGGTCGTAGGGGAAGACCTCGGCGGTGGCTTCGACCCCGAAAAAGTCCGCCGCCATGGCGGGCAGGCAGTTGTCGAGGATTTTCTCGGGATTCCACCCCGTCGTGTCCGCCACCGACCGGACCGGGCGGGGCTGGTCGAACAGGATGATCTCGTTGCCCCGTACACAGAAGATCTGGCTGGTGACGGTCTTGGCCCGGTCGGAGCACAGTGCGACCGCCAGCTGGGCGACCTGATCGGCCCGCATGGCGTCCCGCATCCGGGCCACCCGCTTGGCGCTGGCTTCGTCTTTCACGGGGATCGATTCGATCATCCGGGTCCAGGCGAACGGCGCGATCACGTTGGAGCGGACATTGTTCCGCACACCCTCCATCGCCACCACCCGCGACAGGCCGACAATGCCCATCTTGGCGGCGGCATAGTTCGCCTGGCCGATATTCCCGATCAGGCCCGATGTTGAGGTGAAAAGCACATAGGCCCCGTCCTTCTGCTCCCGGAACAGCTCGATCGACGCCCGCGTGACGTTGAAGGAGCCACGGAGGTGGACGTTGATGACCCGGTCCCAGTCCTCCTCGGTCATCTTGTGGAACATGCCGTCACGCAGGATGCCCGCCGGGTTCACGATGGCATGCAGTCCGCCAAACGTGTCCTTCGCCTGTTCGACCATCCGCGCCACGGCGGCGTAGTCGGCCACGCTGTCGGAGTTGGAAGCCGCCTCGCCACCCGCCGCCCGGATCTGCTGGGCCACCTGTTCAGCCGGGCCAGCCGAGCCCTCGTC
>NZ_SDZL01000138.1 GCF_004210735.1 Brevundimonas sp. | reverse complement strand
GCCATGGTCATGTAGATCGGCAGACCAGACGTGACGCCATCGTCCGAGATGAGACAGCCTTCGGGCAGATAGGCGGCGAGCGACATACCAATCGTCTGTGCGTTGAACTGGTCGCCCGTGCCGGACAACGGCGGCGTCCAGTTTATCGAGTGGGGCGGTGCGGGCGCATCAAGCCAGTCGACCAGCTTTGAGACCGCATCAAAGCTGTCCGTATCCGGCCCGCCGAGATTGATCGTGCGCGCACCCTTGGGCGTGAAAGCGCCCGGCGTGTTCGGATATGCGAAGAAAGCGACGGGCGGCTTGGTGCCGGCAATCAGCAAGAGGTCCGTTCCGGCAAGCGACTCCACCGCCATCTCGGCGAAGTATGGCAGGCGCGGCGCATCGTAGAGGCCGCCGCCGCGCACATGACGCGCCATGAAGGTGTCGGTGAATACCCGAATGCCTTGCGCTTCGACACGGCGCAGCATTTCCGCGCCGCCAGCATGCAGCGCCGTGCCGTTGACGAGGATGGCGGGGCGCTTGGCCTTGGTGACGGCGCGACCCGCATCTTCGATGGTCGAGTCACTGACGATCTTCAATCCGGCGCGGGCGCCTGCTTCCGCATGCGATGCGCCCCTGGTCCAGGCCGAGTCTGCCGGCATGATCAGCGACACAGGACCCGGCGGCGGGCCGTAGCTGGCTTCGAACGCCTCGACCGCCAGCTTGCCGGCGTCCTCGACACGATCGACCGATTTCAGCCAACGCGAGTTCGGCCCCGCGAGCCCTGCAATGTCGGACGCCAGTGGCGCATCATAGGCGCGGTGCGTCACCGCATGATCGCCGATCAGGTTTACCATCGGGACATAAGCACGCCGCGCATTGTGGATGTTGGCGCCGGCGTTGAGATAACCAGGGCCAAGGTGAAGCAGCGTCAGCGCCGGCACACCTGTCATGCGCGCATAGCCATCCGCCGCGCCCGTCGCCACGCCCTCGAACAGGCATAGCACCGAGCGGATGCGCGGCTCGCGATCCAGCGCCGTGACGAGGTGCATCTCGCTGGTGCCGGGATTGGCGAAGCAGGCGGCGATGCCGCTATCGGCCAGCGACCCGATGATCGCCTCTGCGCCCGTCATCTCAGACTGCATCATGACTGCCTCCCGGTCGCGGAGACCCTATCCACCGGCTTGACGGGAGGCAAAGAAAAGCCGGCCCCGACAGGCGGGACCGGCTGTTGGGCGCGCGTCGGGGGACGGAGATGTCATACTCTCCGCGCGCGTAAGGTAGGGATGCCGAGCCCTTGGGGA
>NZ_SDZL01000096.1 GCF_004210735.1 Brevundimonas sp. | reverse complement strand
CTTTCAGCGCTTGATCGACGTTATTATCGCGAACGAAAATCTGTACCAGGTTGAACTCTCCTTTGGCCGCCCGCCGCGTCCTGTGAGGGAGACGGGCGAACAAATAAAATCGTCTTCCGGAAGCAGGGCTCTCGGATGAAGGCGCGCTGATACACGACCGACCGGGCGCTGTCCAGATCGTCACGTTTGATCATCAACGCTCGAAATGCCCGCCGGACGGGCCTATCGTGTTCTCATGACCGATACCGCCGATCAGGGAAACTGGGCCGACCGCAAGGAGCAGGCGGTGCTGGACGCCGCCGTCGCCCGCGCGGCCACGCTGGGCTGGAACGGCCGCCTGGTCCGCGCCGCCTGCGAGGCCGAGGGCATGAGCGTGGGCGACGAGGAACTGCTGCTGCCCAACGGCCCCCGCGACCTGGCCGTGCTGTTGTCGCGGCGCCACGATGCGCGGGCTTTAAAGGCGCTGGAGGCCACGCCGCCCGAGACGATGAAAATTCGCCAGCGAATCGCCGCCGCAGTATCGGCCCGGATGGAGGCGGGCGCCCAGGACATCGAGGCGTCGAAGCGTTGCGCTGGCTTCCTGTCGCTGCCGACCAACGTCGATCTGGGCTTCAAACTGGCGTGGGAGACGGCGGACCATCTGTGGCGCTGGGCCGGCGACACGGCCACGGACCAGAACCACTATTCCAAGCGCGCCATCCTGGGCGGCATCCTGATCCCCGCCCTGACCATGCGCTGGTTCGACGGCCGAGAAGCGGCGGAGGCCTTCGTCGCCCGCCGCATCGAAAACGTCATGGCGTTTGAAAAGTGGAAGGCGGGTAAGGATTTCGACGCGCCTGTGCGCAAGGTCACCGAGGCGCTGGCCAGGATGCGGTACGGGGCGAAGGCTTAACTCCCTCTTCCGATGGGAGAAAGTGCATTAGAGAGAACCCAGCACCCGGTTCACATGCGCCATCTTCCGGCCCGGGCGGGCCTCGGCCTTGCCGTAGAGGTGCAGCCTCGCATCCGCTTGGCCGGCCAATGCGCGCCATTGGTCGACCTCGTCGCCCAGCAGGTTGGTCATTTCGATGCGGGCGTGGGCGTTGGTGGGGCCCAGGGGCCAGCCGGCGATGGCGCGGATGTGCTGTTCAAACTGGTCGCAGACGCAGCCGTCCTGGGTCCAGTGGCCGGTGTTGTGCACGCGCGGGGCGATCTCGTTCACTAGCAGTTCGGGCTTTCCTTCTGAGTCGGGGCCCATGTCGAACAGCTCGATCCCCATGACGCCGACATAGTCCAGTCCGTCCAGCACGGCGGCGGCGATGTCGCGCGCCCGCGCCTGGGTGGCGGGGTCGACGGCGGCGGGAGCCAGGGTGGTCTTCAGCACCCCATTGGCATGGACGTTCTGGCCCAGCGGATAGACGGCCACGGACCCGTCATGGCCGCGCGCGGCGATCACCGACAGTTCGCGATCGAAGACGGCGGCGGCCTCCAGAATCGCCGGGCGGCGGCCGATGGCGTCAAAGGCGGCCTCTGCGTCGGCGGCGTCGCGGATCCAGACCTGACCCTTGCCGTCGTATCCCTCGCGCCGCGTCTTCAGCAGGGCGGGCAGGCCCAGACGGTCGATGGCGTCGGCCAGGTCGGTCAGGTTGGACACCGGGGCGAAGTCGACCGTGGTCGCGCCCACCGCGTTCAGGAAGGTCTTTTCGTCCACCCGGTCCTGGGCGATGGCCAGGGCGGTCGGCCCCGGCGCGACCAGGGCGCCGGCCCCGGCCAGTTGCTCTACCGACTGGGCGGGCACGTTTTCGAATTCAAAGGTGACCACGTCGCACAGGGCGCCCAGCGCCTGCAGCGCGTCGGGATCGTCATAGGCGGCGGTGATCTGGGCCCGCGACACGCGGGCCGCCGGGCAGTCCGGCTCGGGGTCCAGGATCACCACGTCAAAGCCCAGGCGCGACGCGGCCTGGCTGAGCATCCGGCCCAGCTGTCCCCCGCCCAGGACGCCAAGGGTCGATCCGGGCGGCAGGGGAAACAACGGGGGCAAGGTCGGCATCAGTCCTCGACGCTTTCGGCGACGGCTTCGGTCTGGGCCACGCGGAAGGCGCTGAGCCGGTCCGCCAGGGCGGGGTCTGACAGCGCCAGGATCTGCGCCGCAAGTATCCCTGCGTTCGCCGCGCCCGCCTCGCCGATGGCCAGGGTCGCGACGGGGACGCCGCCGGGCATCTGGACGATCGACAGCAGGCTATCCAGCCCCTTCAGCGCCTTGGACTGGACCGGCACGCCCAGCACCGGCAGATCGGTCATCGACGCCGCCATGCCGGGCAGATGGGCCGCGCCACCGGCGCCGGCGATGATGACCTTGTGGCCGTTCGCCTTGGCGTTGGTGGCGAAATCATAAAGGCGTTGCGGCGTGCGGTGCGCGCTGACGACCCTGGCCTCCCAGGCGACGCCCAGTTGGTCCAGCCGTTCGGCCGCCAGCTTCATCGTCGGCCAGTCGGAGCGACTGCCCATGATGATGGCGACAGGAGCGGTTTCGGTCGGGGTCGCCATGCGGTGGCCTCCACGCGGAAAGCGGCCGGTTACAGCACACGCGTTGCGCCCGCAACCGGCCGCGCTAGCATCCTGTTATTCGACGGCCAGGTGAGTCGCCGTTTTTTGGAGCCGTCGCGCCCTTGTCGACCGTGGTGCTCAGCGATCAAACGGACCAGATTCAGCGCCTGCGCGCCGAGGTCGAGCGCCTGCGCGCCCAGGTGATCGGGCTGACAGACAGGGCTGAACGAGCCGAGGCGCTGGCCGACCACGATGTGCTGACGCCGACGCTGAACCGGCGCGGCTTTGTCGCCGTGATGCACCGGACCATGGCCTATTGCGCCCGCTACGGCGCCTCGGCGGTGCTGCTGTATGTCGATCTGGACGGGTTCAAGGCGGTCAATGACGCCTTGGGGCACCCTGCGGGCGACGCGGCGCTGGTCCAGGTGGCCAGATTGCTGATCGAGAATGTCCGCGAATCGGACGCCGTGGGCCGCATGGGCGGCGATGAATTCGCCCTTCTGCTGCTGAACGCCGGGCCCGACGAAGGCCAGGAAAAGGCCCGCCGTCTGGCCGAAGCCCTGGCCGCCCGTCCGTTCGAATGGGAAGGCCGCACGGCGAGGCTGGGCGGCTCGTTCGGGGTCCGCGCCTGGACGGGCCAGGCCGATCCGGAAGTCTGGCTGGCCGAAGCCGACGCCGCCATGTGGGTGCGCAAGAAGGGCCGCTAGCGCCCTGGGGCCGCTTCTAGGCGATGATGTCGGGCAGGATGCGGGCTTCGATCTTCACGATCTCGTCGCGCAGGGTCAGCTTCTTGCGCTTGATGCGGGCGATCAGGAGCTGGTCCGGAATGGGCATCTGGTTCAGCGCCTCGATCGAGGCCTCAAGGTCGGCATGTTCCTGAATCAGGATCTGCAGACGCGCATGCAGGATGCGTTCTTCTTCGCTGAGCGGTTCGTCGTCGTTCATCGTTAGGCCCCGGACAGCAGGATTTATAGCGGACGGTTCGTCACGCCGGAAGGCGTTCCGCCAGCCGGATCAGCGCCGGGCGTGGTGTGACAGCGCCCCAGGCGCGCGCGACCTCGACCAGGCCGTCGATGGCGGGCCGCGCCGCGCCGGTCGGCGCGGGGGACAGCCCCTCCAGCGCCAGCAGCAGGCGGCGCTCGGCCTCCAACTCCACCGCCTTGACCTGCTCGCGCACGGCCAGACGATCAGCCTCGTCCAGATCGGGAATGACGGCCTTCAGCGTCCGGCGCACGGCACGCAACGGCGCGATGGCCGTATCCTGCCAGGCACGGGCGACGTCGCAGGCGGCCTCGATGTCATCTGCGTCCGGGCGACGGCCGGTCACGGCGTTCCAGCCGCCCCACAGCAGCAGGGGCACGTTCTGTTCGTGCAGATCCTGAAGGCCCAGACAGGCCTCACCCACGCCGTCCGCGCCATAGGCGGCGACGGCCCAATCCCACAGGCTCATTCGGCCGCTCCGCCCTTCAGTCCTTCCCAGCGGCGCACCGGCGACCAGTCCAGGCCGAACAGGTCCAGGGCGCGGCCGACGGATTGGTCCACCATGTCCTCGATCGAGGCGGGACGGGCGTAGAAGGCGGGCAGGGGTGGGGCGATTACGGCGCCCATTTCAGTCAGGGCGGTCATGGTACGCAGATGGCCCAGGTGCAGCGGCGTCTCGCGCACCATCAGCACCAGCCGGCGGCGCTCCTTCAGCGCGACGTCGGCGGCGCGGGTCAGCAGGGTGGAGGTCACGCCCGTCGCGATCTCGCCCATGGTGCGGACGGAACAGGGGGCCACGATCATGCCCAGCGTCCGGAAAGAGCCGGACGCGATGCTGGCGCCCACGTCGTTCAGCCGGTGCACCACGTCGGCGCGGCCGGTCAGGTCGTCAGGGCTCAGGTCCGTTTCCTGCGACAGGGTCAGCAGGGCGGCGCGGGACACGACCAGGTGACTTTCGATCCCCAGCTCGCGGAGCGCATCAAGAACGCGCACCCCGTGAATGACGCCCGAGGCGCCCGAGACACCGACCACAAGCCGACGTGGCGGGGTTTCCACGGCTACGTTCACATCATCGGCCATATTGGGGTCCAGGCTCTGTCCGTCCCGGACGATAGGACGTCACCGGAATGTGATTCAACGTCTTGCCGATCCGGGCGCTCACTGTGTGGTCCCTTAGACATGGAGGCGCAAGCCATGACCATTGAGGCTCGTATTCGCGAACTGGGAAACCGTCATCGCTCGCTGGATGAGACGATCCAGCGGGAGCTGAACAGACCCTCCGCGGACTCGCTGGAGCTTAGGGAGCTCAAGCAACGCAAGCTTCGTCTGAAGGAAGAGATCAGCACCTTGGAGGCCCGAGCGGGCTAAGGCTGATCCCACAATCTGGAAACAGGAACGGCCCCGGACCAGCGTCCGGGGCCGTTCTTTTTCGTCAGGTCGACTGTGCGATCAGTCGCGCGAGCCGAACACCGATTCCGCCGTGGGCTCGGCGACATAGCGGCCGTCGTCCTCGGGCTCTTCGGCGGGCAGCAGGACTTCGGGTTCCGGCTCGGCGGCCTGAAGGGTGGCGCCGCCGTTCCTGGCGTCGTCCTTGGCCTTCTTGTCGGCGGCCTTGCGGACGATCTCGTCCAGCTGGATCTGGCCGATCAGGCCCAGGGTCACCGGGTCCACCGGATTGATGTTGGCCGAGTTCCAGTGCGTGCGGCTACGGACGCTCTCGATCGTCGACTTGGTGGTGCCCAGTAGCTTGGCGATCTGGGCGTCGGTCACCTCGGGGTGGTTGCGCACGAACCAGGCGATGGCGTCCGGCCGGTCCTGACGGCGCGAGACGGGCGTGTATTTCGGGCCGGTCTTCTGCGGCTTCAGCAGGTCGGCGTGGCGGCTGACGACCGCCTTCATGCGATAGTTCTCGTCCGTCTGGGCCTTGTCCAGCTCTTCGCGGGTCAGCTGACCGCCGGTGACGGGATCGACGCCGCGAATGTCGCGGGCCACGTCGCCGTCAGCGATACCGCGCACTTCCAGCGGGTGCAGGCCACAGAAGTCGGCGATCTGCTCGAAGGTCAGGGAGGTGTTGTCGACGAGCCAGACCGCAGTGGCCTTGGGCATCAGAATGTCGGTCATGGGGCGTTCGTCCCGGTGGGGTTCGGCCCGGAATTCCGGGCGTTGGATACGACGGCGCCCGACCTTTCGGCCGGGCGCTGATGAAACGGATATAGGCCGTTTCGGATCAAAAGAAAACGGCTCCCAACCATGTCATACAGCGAAGGTTCATCTGGTTGGGTGAACATTGGCGTCCAGAGCGCGTTCAGCGCAAACACAGGAGGAACTGCCATGAAGACCCTCGCCATCACCACGGCCGCCGCCGTCGCCATGGGTGGCATGGCGTGGAGCGTCCCGAGCGACAGCTCGGCCCAGGCCCAGAGCCGCGTCGCCCCGCGCGGCAGCTATGCCCAGTCGTGCAGCGGTTCATACGTGAACCAGGGCCGGCTGTACGCCGACTGCCGTGACCGGCGCGGGCAGATCCGTGGCACGTCCATCGAACTGAACCGCTGCGCCGACGCCGATATCGGCAATGACGACGGCCGGCTGGTCTGCGGACGCCATCGCGGCGATATCGAGCAGGGGCGTCCCGGCCAGGGCGGCGGCTGGGGGAATGGCGGTCGCCCGCCGGGTGGCGGCTGGGG
>NZ_SDZL01000095.1 GCF_004210735.1 Brevundimonas sp. | reverse complement strand
GGCGGCCAGCAGCGGCATGACGCAGGCGGCGCATTTGGCCCCCATGCTTTTGCCCGCCGGGCCGTCCACGCCGCCGGTCTGGATGGTCTGCAGGCCCTCGGCCGAACAGATGATGATCGGCTGCCCCGGCCGTGCCGCCGCCATTGCGCCGAACGGCAGCAGGGTTCCGAGCACGACCGCAAACGTCGCCGCCAGAAAGGCCAGCGAGCGCCATATCGACCAGTTATCGGCCTGTGATCGGTTCACGGCAGCGCTGTTACGGTGTTCGAGTTGGAAAGGCCAGTGGGGCGAGAGGTCGCTCTTGTTCCTCCCCACTGTGTGGGGAGGGGGACCGCGAAGCGGTGGAGGGGGCGGCGCAAGTGTCGGACGTCGAGACGCCCCTCCGTCACGGCCGCTGCGCGTCCGCGCCACCTCCCCTGAAATGGGGAGGAGCGATGGCGCCTTACTCGCCCCGCGCCGCTTGGCGAGGACTGAACTTCGGCGCGGGGGCCAGACGCATGACCTCGCCCTGGTAGCGTTCGTCGTCGCCGGCGACGGCGAAGGGCAGGGCGTCGGCGCAGGCTTGCAGCAGGGCGTCCAGCCAGGGCTTTTCGGCCTTGTGGAAGTCGCTGAGGACGTGGGCGTGGACCAGATGCGCCTCGCCGGGGTGGCCGACGCCCATGCGGGCGCGGCGGAAGTCGGGGCCCAGCTGGCTGATCATCGAACGGACGCCGTTCTGACCCGCGGCGCCGCCGCCCTTCTTCATGCGGAAGCGGCCGGGGGCCAGATCGATCTCGTCGTGAAAGACGATGACGTTTTCGGGCGCCACCTTGTAGAAGCGCGCCGCCTCGCCGACGGCGCGGCCGCTGTCGTTCATATAGGTCTGGGGCTTCATCAGCAGGACCCTGGTCCCCTCGACCTCGCCCTCGCTGATGACCGACTGGAATTTCGCCCGCTCGGGACCGAAACGCCAGCGGCGTGCGATCTCGTCGGCGGCCATGAAGCCGATGTTGTGGCGGTTCTTTTCGTATTTGGGGCCCGGATTGCCCAGCCCGGCGATGATGATCATGGCGCATTCAATGGCCGAAGCGTCAGCCAAAGAAAAGCCCCGCCGGGCGGACCCGGCGGGGCGGAACTTTTCGGACTCGAAAGCCGATCAGGCTTCGGTTTCAGCCTCGGCCTCGACCGTGGTGTCGCCGGCTTCGGATTGACCGGCCGACGAGGTCTTGATCGTGGCGATCACGAAGTCGCGGTCGGTGATGGTCGCCGAAGCGCCCTTGGGCAGGGCGATGTCCGACATGCGGATGGTTTCACCGATTTCGCGGCCCTTCAGGTCCACAACCAGCTCTTCCGGGATCTGGTCGGCGCGGACCAGGATCTCGACCGAGTGACGGACGACTTCCAGCATGCCGCCGGCGCGGGTGTAGGGCGCTTCGTCAGCGTTCTTGAAGTGAACGGCGACTTCGATCTTGAGCGGCGCCTTGGCGTCGACGCGCATCAGGTCGAAGTGCAGCGGACGGTCCGACACGGGGTCGAACTGGACCGACTTGGCGATGACCGGCTGGCTCTCGTCGCCATACTTCAGGGTCACCAGGTGGCCCAGCAGCTTGCCGGTGTAGAGGGACTTGCGGAAGTCCTTCTCGTTCACCGAGATGGCGACGGGGGCTTGATCGCCGCCGTACAGGATGCCCGGCACGGCGCCGGCGCGACGCGCGGCGCGGGCGCCGCCGGTGCCCACGCCATCACGGACGTCGACGTTCAGAATGATCTCGGCCATCTGGCTCGCCTCAACAACAACAGAAACGCCGCGCCAACCAGGGCCGCGCGGCGGGGGTCATGAACCCTCGAATTCAAGAGCGCGGGTCATTACACGCTCAATGCCCGGCGCGCAACCGTCTGACGGTCATGCGCGCCGGAAATGGCCCGGATCGGCCCCGCTTCAGCTCTGCGGGGGCGTCGTGGCGGCCACGGGGACCTCCACGGCGACCGGTGTCTGGGTCAGGGTCGTGTCGGTCACCACCGGCGCAGAGACGCTGGAGGTGGCGATACGGGTGCCCTGCGAGGCGCAGGTCGCCAGGTCGCGCACGACGTGGCGGCCCAGGCAGAACATGTCCTCATAGGCCGGGCGGGCGGCCGCCAGGCACTGGAACAGCATCAGCTTGGACATGTTCAGGCAGAATTCGGCGCCCGGCTCGCTGACCAGGGCGTCGGTGTTGATGCGCGCATCATCACCGGCGGCGCCCAGGGCCGCCAGCGCGGCGATGGCCAGCGCGTTGGCGACGGCGGGCGTATAGGGCGCGCTGATACGGTTGGCTTCCAGCCCCAGACCGTTGCCGGCGTGCGCCGCGGCCAGCAGGCGGGCCGATTCCTCGGCCGAGGGCAGCATCGGATTGTCCGACAGATCCTTGGCGCCCTCCAGCCGCGCGGCGCGGTTGGCGTTGGCCTGAATGGCCCAGCGACGGCGGGGGTCGCGACGTTCCTGGATGGTGTAGGCGTCGCCCTCGACGGCCTCGGCGAGTTCGCCCAGGACGCCGACTTCCTTGCCGATGGTGGCGGCGATCAGGCCGGCGGCCGAATCAGCGCCGGGGAAGGTGGCGGCGTAGGCGGGGTCGGCGATGATCCGGCCGACGATCTCGCGGCGCTGGACGGGGTCGGCGGCGAAGGCGCGAACGCCCGCGACGAATTCCGGCGACTGGAGCGCCAGGATCGAGGCGTAGGCGATCATGCCTCGCGACAGCTGGTTGGGCTCATAGGTGGCGCCTTTGCGCAGGGCCTCCTGGATCGCCTCGGCGCTGGTGAAGCCGCCTGCCTGGATGGTGGCGACGTCGCGCATGAAGGTGACGTAGATCGAGGCCGCGTCGGCCACGCTCTCGTTCAGGGTGACCGGCGGCGGCGGCGGCGGAGGCGGAGGGGCCGGCGGCGCTTCGGGTTCGGGTGTAGCGCAGCTGGCCAGGACGGCGGCGGCGGCGAGGGCGGCGAAGGAAAAGCCGCGACGCAAGGTTAGCTGACGCATCTAGGAGCGTTCTCCACAACTCGAGGCGCCCCCCGCGCCACGTCTCCGGGGCCTTCGACGTCGCCGATGATGTTCATGACCTCGCTCTCGCCCGCCTTGGGGCGGCGCTTGTCGACGATGGCCAGATCGGCGTCGAGGCGCTTGGCCAGCGAACGGGCGCGCACCACGCCACCGACGTCAGGCGAGACGATCATCAGGTCGTCGCCGCGCGGATAATGGTCCTTGATGTCCTGGGCCAGCACCGGCGTGGCCACCAGATTGTCGGTGGGAATGTCGAAGAAGCCCTGAATCTGGCCGGCGTGCAGGTCCATGGTCAGGACGCGGTGCGCGCCTGCGCGGGTGATCATGTTGGCGACCAGCTTGGCCGAGATGGGGGTTCGCCCCCCGGTCTTCCGGTCCTGACGGGCGTAGCCGAAATAGGGCATGACCGCCGTGATCCGCCGCGCAGACGCCCGCACCAGGGCGTCCGTCATGATCAGCAGCTCCATCAGGTTGTCGTTGGCCGGATAGGAGGTCGACTGGATGATGAAGACGTCCTCGCCGCGGACGTTTTCTTCGATAACGGCGAACACCTCGTTATCGGCAAAGCGCTTCACCTGGGCCTTGGTCAGGGGCATGTCCAGGTGGGTGGCGATGGCCTGGGCCAACGTCCGGTTGGAGTTTCCCGCAAGCAGCTTCATGGCCGGTCATCCTTTCGCCGTCATCGATCCGCCAATGACAGGGCGTTGGGCGGGCTTCATATCAGCGGGGCGGCTCGCATCAAGCGTCGGAGATGGTTATTCGACCGATCTTCGTTCGCATTGGCGCGCTTCGACCGCTGGTGTAGAGATCGCGTCACGCTTCGGCGTCCTCCTGCGGGGCGGACGCCGACCGAATGTCCATGAGGTCGCCTTTGCCTGCTCCGACGCTTCGCTCCGGTCTGATTCTGGCGGTCGCCGCCACCGCCGCCCTGACGGTCTCCGCCTGCGCGGGCAAGGCCGAGCGGCCGCGTCTGGCCTATGAGGAGCGGCCGGTCGAGGCGCTCTACAACACCGGCTACCAGCGTCTGGAGCGCAAGCGCTGGCGCGACGCGGTGGATTATTTCCAGGAAGTCGAACGCCAGCACCCCTATTCGGAGTGGGCGCGTCGGGCGATCCTGATGCAGATCTACGCCTATTATCAGAACGGGTCGTACCCGGAGGCGATCGCTGCGGCGGACCGGTTCATCCAGCTGTTCCCGGGCAATCCGTCCGCGCCCTACGCCTTCTACATGAAGGCGGTCTGTAACTTTGAGCAGATCGTCGATGTGGGCCGCGACCAGGGCTATGCCCAGGCGGCGCTGGGCGGACTGCGCGATGTGGTGCGCCGTTACCCCGGCACGTCCTTCGCCACCGATGCGCGGGTCAAGATCGACATGGTCAACGACCAACTGGCCGGCAAGGAAATGAACGTCGGCCGCTATTATCAGCGCGCCCACCAGCCGCTGGCGGCGATCAACCGCTACAAGTCGGTGATCGACAACGAGGATTTCCAGCGCACCTCGCACGCGCCGGAGGCCCTGTATCGTCTGGTCGAGGTCTATGTCTCGCTGGGCCTGAAGGAAGAGGCGACGCGCAACGCCGCCGTCCTGGGTCACAACTATCCGGGCAGCGCCTGGTACGCCGAGGCCTATGCCCTGCTCAGCGAGAACGGCGCCCAGCCCGGCGTCGCGCCCGAGGGCAAGCGTGAAAGCTGGCTGCGTCGTATCATTCCGGGCTGAGGCCCGGACCGCTTTCCCGGCTAGGATGATCGTCCAACCGAATCACCCCGGCCCATGCTGACCAGCCTTTCCATTCGCGATGTCGTGCTTGTCGACGCCCTGGACCTTGAGGTCGAGGACGGCCTGACCGTGCTGACCGGCGAGACCGGGGCGGGCAAGTCGATCATTCTGGACGCGCTGGGGCTGGCGCTGGGCGCGCGCTCGGACGCCGGGCTGGTGCGCGCCGGGACGAAGCAGGCCGTGGCCACCGCCGTCTTCACCGCGCCGGACGACGCCGAACTGATCGAACTGATCACCGAGCGCGGTTTCGACGTGACGCCGGGCGAGCCGCTGATCCTGCGCCGCATCGTCGGCGCCGATGGGCGCAGCCGCGCCTTCATCAACGATCAGGCGGCGGGCGTCGCCGCCCTGCGGGAGATCGGCCAGCGGCTGGTCGAGGTGCACGGCCAGCATGAGACCGTCGGCCTGCTGGACTGGAAGACCCACCGCGCCCTGCTCGACAACTACGGCGGACTGCAGCCCCAGCTGTCGGGCGTGGCCGCTGCGGCGGATCGGCTGAAGACGGCGCAGGCGCACTTGGCGGGGCTTGAGGCCGCTGCCGCTGACGCGGCCGCGCGGGTCGAGGAACTGACGCTGAACCTTGCGGACCTTGACGCCCTGGACCCCCGTCCGGACGAAGAGACCGAGCTGGCCGGCGAACGCGCCGTGCTGGGCGCTGCGGAAAAGGCCATCGCGGATCTGGCCGACGCGCGCAGCCTGCTGGGCGGCGACAAGCTGAGCCAGAAACTGGCCTCGGCCCTGCGCGCGGTCGAACATGCGCGCCAGCGGGCGGTGCAGGCCGGGGTCGAGGGCGATCATCCGGTGCTGGTGCGCCTGGCCGCCGCCGCCGAGGCCGTGGACCGGGCGCTGATCGAGGCGACCGAGGCCGTCTCGGCCGTCGACGCCGCCGCCGACGCCTTTGATTTCGAACCGGGGCGGCTGGACAAGGCCGAGGAGCGGCTGTTCGCCCTGCGCGCCGCCGCCCGGAAACTGAACACCACGGTCGAGGCCCTGCCGACGCTGCGCCAGTCGCTGCGCGAGCAGTTGCGCCTGATCGAGGATGGGGCCGAGGCCCTGACCAACGCCCGGCGCGAGGTCGCCGCGGCGGTCGAGGCCTATGACCTGGCGGCCATGCTGCTGACCTCGGCGCGCGAGGCGGCGGGGGATCGACTGACCGAGGCGGTCATGGGCGAACTGGGCCCGCTGAAGCTGGACCGGGCGCGGTTCCGGGTGGCGCTGGAGCCGGTCGAGGGCCGGCGCGGCCCGCTGGGCGTCGAGACGGTGCGGTTCGAGATCGCCACCAACGTCGGCACGCCGTTCGGCCCGCTGGACGCCATCGCGTCAGGTGGCGAACTGGCCCGTTTCGCCCTGGCCATGAAGGCGGCGCTGGCCAGCCGCGAGGACCAGCGCCAGCCGGTGATGATTTTCGACGAGGTCGATCAGGGCGTCGGCGGCGCCGTGGCCGAGGCCGTGGGCACGCGCCTGCAGCGCCTGTCGACCGGCGCGCAGGTTCTGGTCGTGACCCACAGCCCCCAGGTCGCCGCGCGCGGCCACGCCCACTGGAAGGTCCGCAAGGCTGATCACGACGGCCACACCCGCACCTCCATCGATGTGCTGGACCCCCACGCCCGTCAGGAAGAAATTGCCCGCATGCTGTCCGGCGCCGCCATCACGGACGAAGCGCGCGCCGCGGCGAGGGCGCTGATCGGCTGACGTCATCCTTCTCCCGCAAGGTGGAGAAGGGCGGTTACGGCCGTTGCCCCCGTCCTCGAACAGGTCCTATCTTGCACGCGTGCAAGCTTGGGGGTGTTCATGAATCGGTTCGTAGCTGCGGTGGTGGCGGGGGTGATCGCGCTGTCACCCATGGCGGTGACGGCGCAGGACTATGCGCGATACAGCGATACGGCGGCGCAGACGGAGCTCTCGCGTATCGCCGATGTGCAGATGGCCGTGATGACGCCGATGCGGGATGGCGTTGGTCTGGCGACCAATGTCTATCGTCCGCGAGACGCCGAGGGGCCGGTGCCGACCATCTTCTGGAAGACGCCCTATAACGAGCTCGCCTATAGCGCCCGGACCACGCGGACGGCCCTGACCTGGGTCAGCCGCGGCTATGCCTTCGTCGTCCAGAACGAGCGTGGCCGGTACTTCTCCGAGGGCGAGTACGAAATCCTCGGCTATCCCCAGACGGATGGCTATGACGCGCTGACGTGGATCGCGGCCCAGCCATGGTCGAACGGCAAGGTAGGCACGCTGGGCTGCTCGTCCTCGGCGGAATGGCAACTGGCGCTGGCGGCCCAGAACCACCCCGCCCACGCCGCCATGGTGCCCCAGGCGTCGGGCGCCGGCATCGGCAAGGTCGGCCGGTTCCAGGAGCAGGGGAATTGGTACACCGGCGGCGTGCCGCGTAACCTGTTCTTTATCTGGCTGTACGGCGTCGACAATCCGCAGCGTGCGCAGATCCCGGGCGACCTGGATCAGGAAACGCGCGCTCGCATCGTGCGCTACAACGACCTGGACACGGAAAAGCCCAAGGTCGACTGGCCGCGCCAGATTCGCCACCTGCCGGTCAACGACCTGCTGGCCGATCTGGGCGAGCCGGCGGGCACCTTTGAAGAGTTGATCGCCCGCACACCCGCCGACCCGGCCTGGCGCGAGGGCGGCCTGTATCATGACGACATGGGATGGGGCGTGCCGTCGCTGTGGTTCAACAGCTGGTACGACGTGTCCATCGGGCCGAACATGGAGCTGTTCAACCACGCCCGCTCGACCACCGAAGATCGCGAGGCGGCCCAGAACCAGTATGTGGTGGTCGGGCCGAACAACCACTGCGCCTTCGCCGGGCTGGGGCCGAATTTCAAGTCGGGCGACCGCGACCTGGGCGACGCCAGCTTTGACAGCGACGCCATGGTTCACGCCTGGTTCGACCGCTGGCTGAAGGGCGAGCAGCGTCGCTTCCCGGCGAACACGCCGCATGTCCAGTATTTCAACATGGGCGAGAACCGCTGGCGGACCGACGCCCAGTGGCCGCCCGCGGGCGTGCAGACGGTGCGCATGTATCTGCGCTCGGACGGAGCCGCCAACAGCCTGAACGGCGACGGGCGGCTGAGCCTGGAGGCGCCGCCGGCGGGCGAGCGTCCGGACCGCTATCGCTATGATCCGATGAACCCGGTCCAGACCATCGGCGGCGGCGACTGCTGCAACGGCGGGCTGGTGACGGCCGGCGCCTTTGATCAGCGCCCGATCGAGGCGCGCAACGACGTGCTGGTCTATACGTCCGAGCCGCTGACCTCGCCCATGCAGGTGTCGGGGTTTGTCGATGCGGTGCTGAAGGTGTCGTCGTCCGCGCCGGACACGGACTATGCGGTCAAGCTGGTGGACGTGGCGCCCGACGGCACGGCGCACATCCTGGGCGACACCATCATTCGCGCCCGCTATCGCACCGGCTTCGACAATCCGACGCCGCTGACGCCCAGCCAGGTAGCGACGGTTCAGCCGACGCCGATCACCATCAGCAACACCTTCCAGCGGGGGCACCGCATCCGGGTCGAAGTGACCAGCTCCAACTTCCCCAAATTCGTCCGCAACCTGAACACCGGTGGCGCGAACGAGACGGAGAAGGCGGGCGTGATCGCGGATAACGCCGTGCACCATGCCGGGGACGATGCGTCCTATATCGAGCTGCCGGTCCTGAACTAGGCGGCCTGGGGTCAACGAGAATGGCGAAGCGGCTTCGCCATTCTCGACCCGTTGCTAGGCGACCCCGCCGCGCAGCGTCATCAGCGGGATGACGATGTCTTCCTCGTCGTCGAGGTGGCGCGTCAGGGCGGGGGCGGCCTGGTCCAGAATGTCGGACAGGCGATGGGCGCGGTCGGGAGCGCCCGGCGCGCCGTCGCGCACGGCGTGATGGAAGGCTAGGCCCGACTGGAGCAGGGCCTCCAGATGAGCGTGGATGGCGTCATGGTCGCGGTCCAGCAGGTCCAGCCCGTGCTGGATACGCGGCTCGATACGGCGGAAGGCGGGAAAGTAGTGCCCGCTTTCGATCCGGTGGTGGCCGTCCAGATGTTGCAGAAAGGCCTGTAGCTCCGGCAGGACGGCGTCATGCAGGCCGCGCAGGTCAAGGTCGCCCGCGCGCCAGCGGCCGGTCAGGGCCGCCATCCGACCTTGCTGGGCCCGAAAGCCGGCGTGCATCTGCAGCCAGAAGGCGGCGGTCTGGTCGAGGCCAATCCAGCGGTCGCGGGGCAGGTCGCGGACCAGATACAGCATGTCGTCCGGCAGGCCGGTCCGGACCGCGAGATCCAGCGGATCAGACAACGGCGGTCGTGCTCTGGATAAAGCCGCCGCCCAGCACCCGGTCGGGATCGGCGGGGTCATAGAGGGCGCAGGCCTGGCCGGGGGCGACGCCTTCCTCGCCCTGCTCGAAGACGACCGAGATCACGCCGTCGATTAGGGCCAGGCCTGCGCCCTCTATGAC
>NZ_SDZL01000137.1 GCF_004210735.1 Brevundimonas sp. | reverse complement strand
CGCAGCCACGCCGGCCAACGCCCCTGACATCTTGAGTTCGGACGTCTCCAAGACCTCCCGTCGTCAGGGGCGGGAGTAATATCGCATGGGATGCGAGGTGGGGGATGGAGCGGGTACGCGTATCCTACAGCGGATGGTGCGATTGGCGTTGTGACGTGGGGTGTTTTGGTTTGGCTATCCCCCGAATGGGTGGGGCATTTCTGCGGGATCTGGCGGGAACTCGGTGCATCCTCGATGCACCCTACGGATATTTTTATCCGCTCATCCCCACTGAGACTCGCGCCCATCGTCTCGGCGCTTTGCGCCGATCCACTTCCCCCGCTTTGCAGGGGAAGGGTTTCGAGGGCGGTGGACCTAGCGCGCTGTTCCGTCGGTTGAGGCGGCGGTCTTGCAGTTGCCGGTGATGGCCTCGCCGGCGAAGGCTTTTTTTACGAAGGGGGTGGAGTCGGCGAGGGAGCCGTTCACCGTGCCGGAGTGGTCGAGGTCGGCGTAGATTTTGTGTTCGATCACGGCGCCGGCGGTGCAGGCGTCGTTGACGAGGTGTTGCTGGCCGGGGGCCGGCACGTCCTTGTCCTGGCCGCCCGTGCCGACGAAGACCGGGCCTTTCACCTTGAGCGTGGAATACGACATCAGCGGATAGTATTTCGCGATGGCGGGCGTCGGGTCTTTGGTGAAGGCGGTGGCGGGGCTGAACTTTTCGTCCATGATCAGCTTGGCCGTCTTGCCGAAGCACTGGGTGCGCGTGCTTTCGATGAGGGGGGCTGCCTTCTCGTTGGCATAGTCGGCGATCTTGAAGGACGGGTCAGCCTGTTCGGCGAGATACATGATGTAGATCGAGTAGGCGAAGACCGGGCTGACAGCGGCGGGATCGCGGACGGCGGGCGCCGTGTCGTTGGTGAAGTAGGGCGTGCCGGTGGCGACCGTGCCGCGGATGTCGAGCTCGGGCGCGTAGGAGACGGCCTCGCCCGCTGTGGCGAAGGCGGCGCCGCCGCCCTGGGACTGGCCGACGAGCACGACGGACTTCGCGATGTTCAGGTTGGGATCGCCCTGCACGGCGCGGATTGCATCGAGCACCGAATAGGAGGCCGGGCGCGTGGCGAGATACGGGTGACCGCCGGGCGTGCCGAGGCCCTGATAGTCGGAGGCGACGACGGCGTAGCCCTGTTGCAGCCAGTGGTTGAGATATTTGGTGTCGCGCTCGGAGCGCGGATTGTTGGACGGCGCGCACGTATCCGCGATGCCGACCGTGCCATGCGCCCACGCGATCAGCGGAAAGCCGCCGGCGGGCGCTTCACCCT
>NZ_SDZL01000136.1 GCF_004210735.1 Brevundimonas sp. | reverse complement strand
CCGAACCCCGTGCCGCCCGGCACCAACGCCCTCGCGCGCACCTTCGGCCTCAACCCGCACCTGTCCGCCATGATGCCGCTGTGGACGGAGGGACGCCTCGCTGTCGCCGCCAACGTCGGGCCGCTCGTCGTGCCCACCACCAAGGCGCAATACCGCGGGCGCTCTGTGCCGCTGCCCGCCAACCTGATGTCCCACAACGACCAGCAATCGACCTGGCAGGCTGGCTCCGCAGAAGGCGCGCGTCGCGGCTGGGGCGGCCTCATGGCCGATCAGCTGCTATCGACCAACGGAACAAACTCCGTCTTCACCGCCATCTCGACGGCCGGCAACGCCGTCATGCTCGCCGGCCAGAACGTCGTGCAATACCAGATGTCGACCAGCCAGACGACGCCGGCGATCCGCATCAACTCGGCCGCCGCGCCCACCACCAACGTGTTCGGCGCCAGTGGGCAGGGTGCGCGTATCCGTGAGATCATCCGCGACACGGCCGGCACGAGCTATTTCATGCAGGACTATGGCGCGAAGGTCGTCCGCTCGCAGGACTCGGCCGATCTCCTCAACGCCCAGTTCGCCGCCGGCGCGCCCGGCGCCGCTATCGCCGCGCCGACGCAGGTGCTCAACCCGATCACCCGCGCGATGGAAAACAACTCGCTCGCCGTGCAGCTGCAGACGGTGGCGAAAGTCATCGCCTCACAGAGGGTGCTCGGCATGAACCGCCAGGTCTTCTTCGTCTCGATGGGCGGCTTCGACACGCACGACATCCAGAACACCAGCCAGTCGCCGCTGATGGCGCGCCTCGCCCACGCCATGGCCTATTTCGACGGCGCACTCGCCAATGTCGGCGGCGTCGACATGCGCGACCGCGTCACCACCTTCACGGCGTCAGACTTCTCCCGCACCTTCACCACCAATGGCGACGGCACAGACCACGCCTGGGGCTCGCACCAGTTCATCATGGGCGGCGCCGTGCGGGGTGGCGATGTCTACGGCCAGTTCCCAACCGTCGGCATCGACGTGCAAAACGGCTTCCAGAACCCCAACATGTCCGGCAACGTCCTCGTGCCCCAGATGTCGGTCGACCAGTACGCCGGCACCATGGCCAGATGGTTCGGCCTCACCGACAGCCAGGTCGCCTCGATCTTCCCCAACATCACCAACTTCACCAACCGCTACTACGACTTCCTCGCCGCGCCCGTAGCCTGAGGGCGCAGCAACCCAGCATCGTTCCCCAGCCGCGTCTCGACGCCCGGCTCGGAACGACAAGGCGCCCGTGGCTAAGCTGTTTCTCGCCAGCACAGTCACGGGCGCCGTTTGTC
>NZ_SDZL01000042.1 GCF_004210735.1 Brevundimonas sp. | reverse complement strand
GCCAAGGCCGCCGCCGACGCCGCCCGCGCCGGAGCGGCGGCCGTCAGACGGGCGGCTTCGGCGCGGGCGGCGTCGGCGGCGGCCTTGGCGGCGGCGGCTTCATCGCGGGCGGACTGGGCGGCCTGTTCGGCGGCGGCGGCCTGGGCGCGGGCGGCCTGATCGCGCGTGGCGCGCTCGGCGGCGGCCTTCTGCTCGCGCTCGGCCTGCTGACGCGTCGCCAGCTCAATGGCGCGGCGGCGGGCTTCCTGCTCTTCGGGCGACAACCCGCCAGCGTTGCTGCTGACGGACGGACGCGGCGCCCCGGCGGTCGACGACGGCGCAGCGTCGCGCGGACGCGCGGCCACATCGAAGCCCTGCGGACGCTGATGGCCCGGCCCGGCGCCGACGCGGCGCTTGGTCTCGACGACCACGGTCTTGGTGCGGCCATGGCTGAAGCTCTGGCGGACCGTGCCGCTAGGGACCGATCCGGCTACGCGCGGCTTCAGGCTCAGCGGCGCGCGCGGCCCCGTCTGGGACGGCGTGCCTGCGCCCGCGTCCTGGCCCTTGCCTTCGTTGGTCTTGTCGTTCTCGTCGCTCATCCGGTCGCTTTACTCGGGCGGGGAAAGCCGCCGATCTCTCTTCAAACACAAATAGCCGCGCGTAACCCCGCCCCCTTAAGGAGCCGAGCCCCGCCCGCTCAAAGCCTGTCTCGCGGCCTCGTCTGACCCACTGTCGGGATCGGAGCCAGGCCGTGCCTGGTCCCAGTCCCGGGGGCGAAGGGGCCGAAATCCCGCCAGTCTTTCGACCTCGACGGTGAAGCGATCGGCCCTTCCGCCCGCAAGCAGGACGCCGTGTATCGCATTTTCCAGCCCAAGGGCCAAACTCAAATCTTCCGCACCGAATGCGCCGCAGACTTTCGGCGGCGGCGTCTGGTGTTTCAGAAGGGCCAGAAGCTTGCCGCGACCGTCCGCCGAACCGTCGGCGGCTTCGATCAGCCACGCGGCCTTGCCCGCGCGGATCGAGGCGGCGGACTTTTCGAAGCCAGAGATAAGCACGCCTTCGCGCCGGGCAAGACCCAGCTGGTCCAGACAGCGTCGCGCCAGCAGCCCGGCGACCATCTCGGCCAGGTCAGCGGCGGGTTTCAGCGGCGCCCTGGCCGCGCGCGAGAACAGGTTTTTTTTCGTCGCCGTCTCGATCGAGGCGCGGTCGGCGGCGACCCAAAGGCCCCGCCCCGGCAGGCGCCGCGCCAGATCAGGAACAAC
This sequence comes from Brevundimonas sp., assembly GCF_004210735.1. GTDB lineage: Bacteria > Pseudomonadota > Alphaproteobacteria > Caulobacterales > Caulobacteraceae > Brevundimonas. The sequence goes on along the minus strand of NZ_SDZL01000042.1, from coordinate 24,304 downwards.
CGCGCCGTCGGGTCCGGCCACGAAGCGGATCAGGCGAGATTCATCCATGACCTGGTGCGTCACCAGATCGCGGCGTTCTCGCTCAATCGTCGCGTCGCGAAGACCCATGGACGGCGCGGCTCCACATCACGAGTCGCGCGATTGCTCGAGGTCTTCGGCGAAGACCTCCGCATCGCCGTTTTCAAGTTCGACCTGCTCCAGGCCTTCATCGCCCTCGGCTGCGAAATCCGCCTCGGCGAACTCGCCTTCCTCGACGTATTCCGCCTCGGGCTCAGGCTGCGGCAGTTCCGAAGCGTCGATCCAGCCAGCGGCCACGCGGGCCTGCAGGATCAGAAGCTCGGCGGCTTCCTGCGACAGGTTGAAGCTTTCCAGCACGCCGGGGACCTTCACCCGCTCGCCGTTCTTCACTTCATAGCCGCCGCGGATTTCGTCGGTGGCCAGATCGGCCAGGTCCTCGACGGTCTTGACCCCGCCTTCGCCCAGGGCGACGGCGATGGCGCCGGTCACGCCCGGAACAACCATAACGCCGTCCTCGACGCCCAGGGCCACGCGCTTGGCGTCCAGCTCGGCGGCCTTGCGGTCCAGGAATTCGCGGGCGCGGGCCTGCAGTTCCTCGGCCGTGTCCTCGTCGAAGCCTTCGATCTCCGAGATTTCATAGGGCTCGACGAAGGCCAGGTCCTCGACCGTGGCGAAGCCTTCGGTGACCAGCAGCTGGGCGATGGTCTCGTCCACGTCCAGGGCTTCCTGGAACAGGCTGGTGCGCTCGGCGAACTCGCGCTGGCGACGCTCGGAATCCTGGCTCTCGGTGATGATGTCGATCTGCCAGCCCGTCAGTTGCGAGGCCAGGCGGACGTTCTGGCCGCGACGGCCGATGGCCAGCGACAGCTGCTCGTCCGGCACCACGACTTCAACGCGGTCGGCTTCTTCGTCCAGCACGACCTTCGACACTTCGGCCGGGGCCAGGGCGTTGACGATGAAGGTCGGCTCGTCGTCGTTCCACTGGATGATGTCGATCTTCTCGCCCTGCAGTTCGGCGACGACCGCCTGAACGCGCGAGCCGCGCATGCCGACGCAGGCGCCGACCGGATCGATCGAGCTGTCGTTCGACAGCACGGCCATCTTGGCGCGTGAACCGCTGTCGCGGGCGGCGGCGCGGATCTCGATCACGCCGTCATAAACCTCGGGCACTTCCTGCGCGAACAGCTTGGCCATGAAGCCGGGGTGGGCGCGCGACAGCATGACCTGGGGGCCCTTGGCTTCCGGGCGCACGTCATAGATGTAGGTGCGGACGCGGTCGCCGATGTTGAACACTTCGCGCGGGATCGACTGGTCGCGGCGCATGATGCCCTCGCCCCGGCCCAGATCGACGATGGTGTTGCCGTATTCGACGCGCTTGACCGTACCGTTGACGATTTCGCCGACGCGATCCTTAAACTCTTCGTACTGACGCTCGCGCTCGGCCTCGCGGACCTTTCCGGTCACGACCTGGCGGGCCATCTGGGTCTGGACGCGGCCGAACTCGAACGGCGGCAGGGTCTCGACGTATTCCTTGCCGACGGTCGCTTCGGGGTCGCGCTTGGACGCGTCCTTCAGACGGACCATGGCCGCGTCGTTGAACTCTTCCAGCTCGTCTTCCGGCTGCCAGTCGTCCTCGACCACGGTGACGTGGCGGGTCAGCAGCATCTCGCCCGTCTTGGGGTCGATCTTGGCGCGGATGTCGTGGTGCGCGCCATAGCGCGACTTGGCGCCCTTCTGGATCGCCTCTTCGATCGCCTCGATGACGATGTCCTTCTCGATGTTCTTCTCGCGCGCGACAGCGTCGGCGATCGAGAGCAGTTCGAGACGGTTGGCGGAAATACCCGTGACGGCCATCAGCCCTGGTCCTCAGTGGTGGGGTTGTCGTTGCGTTGGGCGCGGCGTTCGGCGCCGGCCTTCATCAGTTCGTCGGTCAGAACCAGCTTTGCGTCGCTGATCCAGTCGAAGGGGATAAGGGCGGTTTCGTCCTCGCCGTCCAGGTCGATGCAGACATTGTCGCCATCGACCCCGGCCACCACGCCCTTGAAGCGCTTGCGACCCTCGATCATGCGATCAGTCTCCAAGCGCGCCTCAAAGCCTTCGAACAGATCGAAGTCCTTGAGCCGGGTTAGCGGCCGGTCGACGCCGGGGGACGAGACCTCCAGCAGATATTCGCCCGCGATCGGGTCGGCGGCGTCGAATATCTCGGACACGGCGCGGCTCAGCCTGGCGCATTCCTCGACGGCGATGTCGTTGTCGCTGGGGCGCTCGGCCATGATCTGCAGGCGGCGGCGCAGCGTTCCGCCCATCAGGCGCACGCGCACGACCTCCAGACCCAGGCTCTCGGCCACGGGATCGATCAGCTCCAGCAGAGCGCGGTCTTCGGCGGTCTTGGCGCGCAAGCAGTGAAATCCAAAAACAAAAGCGGCGGACCGTCCGGGCCGCCGCTTCAAACGGCGCCGTCGGACGCCGGTCTAACGATGTGAGGGGCCATATAGCTGCGAACGAACCGCTTGTCAGCCCCTCGTCTTCGCCGCGCGCCAATCAGATCAGGGCCAGCTTGCCCAGGTAGTCGCGCTTGCCCAGCGCCACGCCCTGCTGGCGCAGAATGGCGTAGGCGGTCGTGACATGGAAATGGAAGTTCGGCAGGGCGAAGCTGGTCAGATAGCCCGCGCCGTCGAAATCCAGCTCGACCCCCGGAAAGCGCAGTTCGACGCGCCGCGTCTCGGCGCCGTCGAACGCCGCGCGATCGACACCCTCGATAAAGGCGATGGAGCGGGCGATGCGGTCCTGCATCTGGGCGAAGGTCGTGTCCGGCCCGGCGATGCCCGGAACCTCCAGCCCCGCCAGGCGGGCGACGCAGCCGCGCGCAGAAAAGGTCGCCATGTCGATCTGGTCGGCCAGCGGCTTCATGTCCGGCGCCAGCCGCGCGGTGACCAGCGTCGCCTCGTCCAGCCCCGAGGCGGCGGCCTTGTCCAGCACGCCCGACAGGCTGGTCAGCCCGCGCACGAAGATGGGCGCGGCGGCGTCATACAGGGTGAAGGCCATGACCGGCTCCAGCGTTGAATGGTGTCGGATCGTCCTGTGCCGCTGTTTGTCGCCCGACGCCAGCCTGCGCTTGCTCTCGCCCGCGCTGCGTGGTTCGCAGGGCGCATGATCCCTGCTCCGCTTCGCCTGCCCCTCCTCGCCGTCCTGTTCGCTGGATTGATGGCCGTCGGCGCGTCGATCGACGTTCCGATGCATCCGGTGCCGATGACGATGCAGAGCTTCGCCGTTCTGCTGGCCGGCGCCGTGCTGGGGGTCCGGTGGGGCGTGACCAGCACGCTGCTGTATCTGGCGCTGGCGCTGGTCGGCCTGCCGGTGCTGTCGGACGGAGCCGGCGGCCCGGCGGCCTTCACCGGCGCCACGGCGGGCTATCTGTTCGCCTTTCCCGTCGTGGCGGGACTGGCGGGATTGGCCGCACGCCGAGGGGGACTGACCCGTCCGCTGCCGGGCGTCGCCCTCCTGTTCGGCCTGCACCTGATCCTGCTAGCGCTGGGCGGCGCCTGGCTGGCGAGCCGGATCGGCGTCGCCGACGCCCTGGCCCACGGGGTGGCGCCGTTCCTGATCGGGGCGGCGGTCAAATCAGCGCTGGTCTGGCTGGCCTGTGCGGCTGTCCGCCGGCTTCAGACGCGCTGAAACTCCAGGAAGATCGGCGGGGTGTCGCCCAGCTTCTTTTCCTCATAGCGGGTGACGACGTGGTCGGCGGGCGCGGTGCGCCAGTCGTCGGCCTCTTCCGCCATCCAGCTCAGGCCCGGATGGCGGTTGAACCGTTCCAGCGCCCAATCGGCGTAATCCTTCCAGTCGGTGACGAACCGCACCCGCCCGCCCGGCTTCAACAGGCGGACGATCTCGGTCACCGTCTCGTCCTGCACCAGTCGGCGCTTGTTGTGCCGCGCCTTGGGCCAGGGATCGGGGAACAGGATCATCACCCGATCCAGGCTGGCGTCCGGCAGGGCCGCCATCACGTCGCGCGCGTCGTCGGCATGCAGGCGGACGTTCTTCAGCCCGCCCTCGTCGATGTGGCGCAGCGCCGACCCGACCCCGTTCAGGAACGGCTCGCAACCGATCATCAGCGCGTCGGGATGCCGCGACGCCTGTTCGGCCAGATGCTCGCCACCGCCAAAGCCGATCTCCAGCCACACCTGTTTCGCGCCCGGCATCAGCGCCGCCAGGTCGATCGGCCCCAGGGTCGGGTCCGGCAGGGCGATGGTGGGCAGCAGGGTGTCGAACAGCGCCGCCTGACGCGGCTTCAGCGCGCGCGACTTGATGCGGCCGAACGAACGGAGCGGACCCCAGGCGGGGGGCGGAGTTTCAGAGTTCATGCGCGCTCATACCTCTCCCTCCCCTTCATGGGGAGGGTGGTCGTCGCAAAGCGGCGACCGGGTGGGGAGGGCGCGGCGATACACGACCCGCGCGGCAGTGTTCAAGCCGCCCCCACCCGACTTCGCCTGACGGCTCAGCCACCCTCCCCACTTTGGGGGAGGGAGAAGGCTCAGGCCAGTTTCTTCAACTGATCGACCAGATCGGTCTTTTCCCAGCTGAACCCGCCGTCGGCGTCCGGCGTACGGCCAAAATGGCCATAGGCGGCGGTGCGGCCATAGATCGGCCTGTTCAGACCCAGGTGCTCGCGGATCGCGCGCGGGGTCGCGCCGCCGATCAGTTTCGGCAGTTCGACCTCCAGCACGGCGGCGTCGATCTTGCCCGTGCCGTGCAGGTCGACATGGACCGACAGGGGCCTGGACACGCCGATGGCGTAGCTGATCTGGATGGTGCAGCGATCGGCCAGGCCGGCGGCCACGACGTTCTTGGCCAGGTAACGGCAGGCGTAGGCCGCCGAACGGTCGACCTTGGTCGGATCCTTGCCGCTGAAGGCGCCGCCTCCGTGCGGGGCCGCGCCGCCGTAGGTGTCGACGATGATCTTGCGGCCGGTCAGGCCCGCATCGCCGTCCGGTCCGCCGATCTCGAAGGTGCCGGTCGGATTGATGTGCCACTCGGTCTCATTGGTGATGAAACTGTCCGGCAGCACCTTGCGCACATAGGGCTTCACGATGGCCGCGACCTGATCCTGGGTCAGGCCCGCCTTGTGCTGGGTCGAGACGACGATAGAGGTCGCGCGCACCGGCCGGCCGTTCTCGTAGAAGAGCGTCACCTGACTCTTGGCGTCGGGCTCCAGACCCGGCTCCTGACCCGAATGGCGGGCGTCGGCCAGGGCTTTCAGGATGTTGTGGCTGTACTGCAAGGTCGCCGGCATCAGTTCCGGCGTCTCGTTCGAGGCGTAGCCGAACATGATGCCCTGATCGCCCGCGCCCTCATCCTTGTCTTCGCCGGCGTCTACGCCCTGGGCGATATGGGCCGACTGCGGGTGCAGATGGTTCTGGAACTCGAACGTCTTCCAGTGGAAGCCGTCCTGCTCATAGCCGATGTCGCGCACGACCTTGCGAACGGTCGCCTCGATCTCGTCCTGAACGCCGGGCGCCCATTCGCCGCGCGTGTCCATGATTCCCTGGCCGCGGATCTCGCCCGCGATCACCACCAGATTGGTCGTCGTCAGGGTCTCGCACGCCACCCGCGCCTCGGGATCCTTGGCAAGGAACAGATCGACGATGGCGTCGGATATCTGGTCCGCGACCTTGTCAGGATGACCTTCCGAGACGCTCTCGGACGTGAAGAGGAAGGACGAACGGGCCAAGGCAGGCTCCTGCAACCGGTGAGGGACGCAGACATATAAAGATATGCTTATACGTTCAAGGGATCAGGCCGCAGACGGACAAACGATCAGGCGTCGCCCCGGCTCCACAGCACGAACCAGACCACATAAACACCCAGCAGAAGCGCAACACCGATCACGGCGAGCGGGTAACCCACCCCCACGCCCGCCACCCCTGCGGCGAGAAGGGACAGACCGGTCAGCCACCATCCCCGACTCGTCCTGAGGTGGGCCCGATTGAAAAACACGCGCCAGATCGGCGGCAGCAGGAAGATCGCCACCAGCAGCCACCGCATGACGGACGGATGGCCCAGCCAGTCTGCATCGACCCACGCCCAATTCTCCGGAAACACGCCCAGAGCCACGAACGCCAGAAGGATCAGCGTCGTCTCCATCAGGTCGCGCAGGAAATCTCCGGCCCGGTAGAAGTCTCTCTGACCCTTGCCGACGGCGACGCTGTGCTGCGAGGCGAAATAGAAGGCCAGAACCTCGCCCCATCGGGCGACCCCGTCCTGCGGCGCCTGACTCCCGCCGATCAGGCCCACGATCATCGTGCCCAGGATCGCAGGATACCAAAGGGTATAGACCCAGTCGTGCAGGGCCGAATGATTGATCCGCCACCTCGACATCGCCGCCACCTCCGATCGCGACCATACCGGCGTTCGGCCAAAAGGCGAGCGGACGCCTGCCGGCGATACAGGTCAAATGGGGGAAAGATGGTGCCGCTTGCGTGACTCGAACACGCGACCCCCTCATTACGAATGAGGTGCTCTACCGGCTGAGCTAAAGCGGCTCCGGTCTGCTCGCGCGACGGGCGTCGGGCGGGCGAGAGGAGGGCTCTTTATACGGGCCGCGCGGCCTTGCCAAGCGCCGCCAGCATCGCGAGTTCGTCCGGCGTATCCGCAATGCGGATTTCGGCGAAGGACAGCGCGGCCAGCGGAACCGCCGCAGTGGGCGAAATACAGACCGCCAACCGATCTTTTGCAGCTCCCGCCGGCAGGGTCGCGCGCAAAGCCTCCGCTCCGCGCGGCGAGTGGATCAGGACGGCCTCGAAGGCGTCCGGGGGCGCGGCCCCGGTCTCGACCGCCTCATAGACAGGCAGGGCTGCGATCATCAGACCGGGCATCAGATGCGACAGGTCTCCCGCCGGCCGGCGCGGGCCGGGGTTCAGGATCAGGCCGCTGTCCGCTGCCCAGCTCTCATCGATCAATCGGGCCAGAGCGTGGATGTCGCCCCCTGCGGATCGGGCGTCGGCAAAGCCCGCCGCGCGGGCGGCCTCGGCCGTGGCGTCGCCCACGGCGAACACGGGGCGGTCGCGCAACAGCGGCGTCAGGGCGGCGAAGGCGGCGACGCCATTCGGGCTGGTGAAGGCCAGGGCGGCCGCCGTGGTCAGGTCCGGCGCGGTGGCCAGGGCGTCCGGGATCGGGTGGATCGCCAGCAAGGGCGCGACCAGAGGCTCGAACCCCATTTCAGTCAGGCGGTCGGCGGTGCGTGCGGCGCCGGGCCGGGCGCGGGTGATCCAGACGCGCCGGATCGGCCGCATGGTCAGACGTCGATCCGCTGGTCGCCGGCGGCGGCGTGAACCTCGCCCCCCAGGCGCAGGCCCAGCGCCCGCGCCATGGCCTCATCCACCGGCGCATCACCGACCCGGCGCCAGCGGGCCGCGCCGTCGGGGCTCAGCATTTCGGTGGTCAGGCGCAGGGTATCGCCCTCGATGTGGGCATAGGCGCCGATGGCGGTGCGGCACGACCCTTCCAGCGCCGTCATGGCGCCGCGCTCGGCGGCGACGCACAGGGCGGTGGGCGCGTGGTTCAGCGCCGCCATCCAGTCGGCGCCCAGATCGCCTTCGCGTGTCTGGATCGCCAGGGCGCCCTGACCCGGCGCCGGCAGGAAATCGTCCAGCGACAACCGCTCGCGGATCACCCCGGACAGGCCCAGCCGGTTCAGGCCGGAACAGGCCAGCAGGATGGCGTCGAACTCGCCCGCCTTCAGCCTGGCCAGGCGCGTATCGACATTGCCGCGCAGCACTTCGATGTTCAGGTCAGGCCTCAGAGCCAGAGCCTGGGCCTGACGGCGCAGGCTCGCCGTGCCCAGACGTGCGCCGCGCGGCAGCTCGGCGAAGCTGCCGAAATGGTCGCTGATGAAGCCGTCGCGGGCGTCCTCGCGTTCCGGAACGGCGGCGATGGCCAGACCGGTCGGCTGTTCGGCGGGCACATCCTTCATCGAATGGATCGCCACGTCGACGCGGCCGTCCAGCAGCGCTTCCTCGATCTCCTTGGTGAACATGGCCTTGCCGCCGACTTCCAGCAGGCGGCGGTCCTGAATGCGGTCGCCGGTGGTCACGATCTCGACCCGCGGAACCAGCGTCTCGATATCCGCATCGGCCACGCCCAGCGCCCGGCCGATGGCCCGCTGCATCATGCCGGACTGGGCCAGCGCCAGTTTCGAGCGCCGGGTGCCGATGCGGAGAAGGGGCTGGGTCACGTCGCGTCGCCGTTGCGAAAGGAGGGCCGGATCGTTACCTCGACCCGATGAACATGGGCGCGGACTATAGCAGCGAGGCGGGGGCGGCAACCGGGGCGCAAACGCGCAGCCTGACGGTGCTGGGTCTGGAAACCAGCTGCGACGAGACCGCCGCCTCGGTGGTGCGCCTGTCGCCCGACGGGGTCGAGGTCCTGTCCAGCGTCATCCACAGCCAGATCGACGACCACGCGGCCTATGGCGGAGTGGTGCCGGAAATCGCCGCCCGCAGCCATGTGGAGATGATCGACGGCGTCACGCGCCGCGCCATGGCCGAGGCCGGGATCGGCTTCGACGCGCTGGACGGCGTCGCCGCCACGGCGGGGCCGGGGCTGGTCGGCGGGGTCATGGTCGGGCTGGGCTATGGCAAGGCGGTGGCGCTGGCGCGCGGCCTGCCGCTGATCGCGGTCAATCATCTGGAGGGCCATGCGGTGTCGGCGCGGCTGGGGGCCGAGACGACCTATCCTTTTCTGCTGCTGCTGGTGTCCGGCGGGCATTGCCAACTGCTGGAGGTGCGGGGCATCGGCGACATGAGCCGGCTGGGCACCACCATCGACGACGCGGCGGGCGAGGCCTTCGACAAGATCGCCAAGACCATGGGTCTGGGCTACCCCGGCGGCCCGGCGCTGGAGCGGTTGGCGGAAACGGGCGACGGATCGCGCTTCGATCTGCCCCGCGCCCTGCTGGGGCGCAAGGACTGCGACTTCTCCTTCTCGGGGCTCAAGACCGCCGCCTCACGCCTGGCCGCGACCTGCGAAACGGATCAGGACAGGGCCGATCTGGCCGATGCGGTCCAGACCGCCATCGCCCGGCAACTGGCCGAGCGGTCCGAACGGGCGATGGTCGCCTATGCCGAGGCCCACCCCGAACTCGAGCGCGCGGACGGCGCCCTCAAGCAGCCGAGCGCCGCGCGCGAGGCGATAGGGCTCCAAAGACTCTTTGTGGTCGCCGGGGGCGTGGCCGCCAACAAGACGGTGCGCCTTACGCTGGAGACGCTGGCGACGAAACACGGCTTCGCCTTTATGGCGCCGCCGCTGGTCTATTGCACCGATAACGCCGCCATGATCGCCCTGGCCGGGGCCGAACGGCTGGAAAAGGGCATGACCAGCGACATCGACGTCGCCGCCCGGCCGCGATGGCCACTGGACGAGGCGCGTGCGAACGCCGATCCTGTGCACAAGAAGACAGGCCGCAAGGGCGCCAAGGCGTGATGCGGCGGGCCACGGGTCTTGGGGGACCGGACAGCGTATGACGTTTGAAACGGCGGGAATCATCGGCGGCGGCGCATGGGGCACGGCCTTGGCGCAGAGCGCGGCCGCAGCGGGCCTGAAGGTCACCTTGCAAGCGCGCGAGCCCGAGGTCGTCGAGAGCATCCGCTCCCGGCGCGTTAACGAGGCCTTCCTGCCCGGCGTCGAACTGGACCCCGCCATATCGGTGACGCCCGAGCTGGCCGATCTGGCCGGGTGCGACCTGATTCTGGCCGTGCCACCGGCGCAGCACATGCGCGGGACCCTGAGCGCCTTCGCCCCGCATGCGCGCGCCGGACTACCGATCGTCCTGTGCTCCAAGGGCATCGAACGCGGCTCGCTGAAGCTGATGACCGAGGTGCTGGCCGAGACGATCCCGGACGCCGCGCCCGCCGTCCTGTCCGGCCCCAGCTTCGCCGCCGAGGTGGCGCGCGGCCTGCCCAGCGCAGTGACCCTGGCCTGCGAGGACGAGGCGTTGGGCGAGGCGCTGATGGCGGCCCTGTCCGCGCCGATGTTCCGCCCCTATCTGGCCGACGACCTGATCGGGGCCGAGGCGGGCGGGGCGCTTAAGAACGTGCTGGCCATCGCCTGCGGCATCGTCGAGGGTCGCCGGCTGGGCCGCAGCGCCCACGCCGCCATCATCACCCGCGGCTTCGCCGAGATCATGCGCGTCGCCGTGGCGCTGGGCGGCAAGGCCGAGACGGTCGCCGGCCTGTGCGGCCTGGGCGATCTGGTGCTGACCTGCTCCAGTCCACAGTCGCGCAACATGAGCCTGGGTCTGGCTCTGGGCGAGGGCTCAAGCGTCGAACAGGCGCTGGCCGGCAAGCGATCCGTGGCCGAGGGCTATGAGAGCGCCCCCGCCGTGCGCGAACTGGCGCGCAAGCTGGGGGTCGAGACCCCGATCTGCGAGGCTGTGGCCGCCGTGCTGGCGGGCGAACTGTCCGTGGACGCCGCCATCGAGGCCCTGCTGTCCCGGCCGCTCAAGCCCGAGCGCGAGTAGCCCGCTTACTCATGTCCGACGCATCCCCGACCGAAGAGCGCAAGCGCGTCTGGAAGACGCCGCCGAACGTGCCCCTGTGCACAGAGGGCGATATCGCCGACCCCGGCTCGCGCGGCTTCGTGTTGCAGATCGGCGAGGCTTATTTTCACGGCTTCGTGGTGCGCAAGGACGGCCAAGTCGCCGGCTGGGTCGATCGCTGTCCCCACGCGGGTTTCCCCATCGCGGTCGAGCTGGATCGCTATCTGACGCCGGACGGATCGCTGATCCTGTGCGGCTGGCACGGCGCGGTGTTCGAACCGCTGACCGGCGAATGCAAGGGCGGGCCCTGCGCGGGCGGGCGGCTGACCCCCTGGCCGGTTCAGGCTACGGGCGGGATCATCCGCACCGCCTGATATCACTCCGGGATCGGGACGATCTTCGGATCCTTGGTGAAGGCCTCGTCGACCTCCTCCTCCTTGATCCGCTTCGACGGATCGCCCGGCTGATTCAGATTCTGCTCTTCGGTCCCGTCACCCATCATGCCGGGGTGCGGGTCGTTGGAGGGGGTCCTGGGGTCGGCCATGGCGACGATCTCCTTTTGCCAGGGGATCAACCGCCGCCATGAGCCCGGGTTCCCTATTCGGGAGCGACCTCGCCGGCGAAGGCGCGCACGTCGTCCATCAGCGCCGTGACCGAAAGATCGATGATCCGCTGGCCCTTCTCCGGGCTGGCCTGGGCCGGGTCCGAACCGATGCGGCCGTCAGGGAAGCGGGCGCGGTAATCCAGGGCGTCGCGGATCGGCCCCATTGGCGCGATCTGCGGGCTGTAGTCGGCGACCTTGATCCGGTCGGGATAGGCCGCCTGGGTCACGGCGATTTCGGACGGGGTGGCGTGGGCGCCGTGGCCGGTCGGGAAGATGTCGGTGCACAGGCGGGTCACGCCCGGCAGGTCCCACCAGTTGCGCAGTTTCAGCATGAAGGGCGTCCGCTCGGCCCACGGCTCGGGCACGAAAGAGCTCTCGGCGTAGATTTCCGAGATCGCCGCCTCGATGGTGGCGACGTTGCCGCCGTGGCCGTTCAGGAAATAGATTCGCTCGAAGCCGTGACGGCTCAGTGAGGCGACCCAGTCGGCGATCGCCGCCATGAAGGTCGAGGGGCGAAGGGAGATTGTGCCCGGAAACGCCAGGTGATGCTGGGCCATGCCGATGTTGAAGGTCGGCGCCACGATCAGGTCGCCTTCGCCCTTTTCCGCCGCATGGGCGATGATCTCGGGGCACAGCCAGTCGGTGCCCAGCAGACCCGTCGGCCCGTGCTGCTCGTTCGAGCCGATCGGCACCACCACCGTCCGCGACAGGGCGCCGCCGTCTTTCAGGCGGGCGTCGATTTCGGGCCAGGACGACAGGTGGATCAGCATGGGAACTCCGCTTCCGGTTGCGTCGCCCGCTTTAGCGCCCTTCGTCGCGCGAGGCCAATCAGGCGACCGCGAACGCCTTCACAAACCGTTGCGCGGCCTCGCGTGCGCGGGCGCCGATCTGGTCCGTCGATGAATGCGGCAGTCCCAGCACCGCGCGCAGATGGGCGTGCCCCAGCGCCATGCCGGTGAACATTTCGGCCGCCGCCAGCGGGTCGGGCACAGACAGCGTTTTCAGCCGATCCTGCTCGCCCAGCCACGCGCCCAGCCGGCGCAGCGACTCGCCCGGCCCGGCGTCATAGATGATGCGGGCCAGTTCGGGCTCTTCCGGCGACATCAGGGCGACCCCGCGCAGCGAAGCGCCCTTGCCGCCATGACAGACCTTGGTGATCAGGGTCTCGGCCACGGCTGTCAGCACATCCTCCGGCGTGCCGCCGCCGCGCAGCGGGGCGGTGATCGCATCCGAGCGCCGCGCCGCCAGCGCCCGGCCAATGTCGCCCCGGGTCGGATAGCGGTTGTAGAGGGTCTGTTTCGACACCCCGGCCCGGCGCGCGATCTCGGCCATGGACGCGCCGGCGCCCTTTTCCGCGAACAGCAGCGAGGCGGCCTCCAGTATGGCCTCGCTCTTGCTCTCGTCGATCTGGCCGGCGGCGCGGGGCATCAGTGGGCCTCCGACGCCGGGGCGGGCGCCGCGCCCGGCTTCACCGGCCGTGAGAACAGGGTGACGAAGGCCGCGATGGCGCAGGCCACGGCCAGCAGGGCGAAGGCGTCGCCGAACGCCAGGGTCGTCGCCTGTTTCTGCAGCATGCCATAGACCGCCTTCATCGCCGCCGCGTGGGGATCGACGGAATCGGCGAACCGCCGGGTCAGGCCGGCGATCATGCCGGTGACGCCGGCATTCCCCTGCTGGATCGCGCTGGTCAGTTCGCCCATGTGCAGCGCCGTATTCTGGGTCAACGAGGTGTTCAGCATGGCCAAGCCGAAGGCGCCCCCGACGTTGCGGCTCAGGTTCACCAGCCCCGACGCGTTCTTGACCATGTGCGGCGGCAGGGTCGCCATCGTCACCTGTTGCGACGCGATCATGGCCAGCATGACCCCGACCCCGCGCAGCGCCTGCACCCCGGCGAACTGCCAGAAGCCCCATTCGTCCGTCACCGCATGGGCGTCCCACATGCCCCAGGCGCACAGCATGAAACCGACGAACATCAGCACCCGCGGATCGACCTTGCGCACCAGTCGCCCGGCGAAGGGCCCGGTCGCGAACATGGCCAGACCCGACACCACCATGGTCGTACCCACCTCGGCCGCCGAATATTCCCGCACCCGCCCCAAGAACAGCGGCAGCAGGAAGGTGCCCCCGAACAGGGCTGCGCCGACGATGAAGGTCATGATGACCCCGACCACGAAATTGCGGTTGCTGAAGGCGCGCAGCTCGACGATCGGATTGCGATAGGTCAGCGATCGCCAGATGAAGGCCGGGCCGCAGATGACGGCGACCACGCTCAGCAGCAGGATGTGATCGTCGGCGAACCAGTCGTTCCTGGACCCTTCCTCCAGCACGAATTGCAGGCTCATCAGGAAGGCGGCCATGAGGCCCAGACCCAGCCAGTCGAATCCTTTGGACAGGGACGGATCGCCCTTGTCGAACCGGGCGTAGCGACCGACCAGGAACAGCACCAGCAGGCCGGGGAAGATGTTGATGAAGAACAGCCAGCGCCAGCTCAGCCATTCCGTCAGGTGCCCGCCCAGCGTCGGCCCCACGGTCGGCGCCAGCGTCACGATCAGCCCCATGACCACGCTGGCCGTGACCCGCTTTTCCGGCGGGAAGGCGGTGAAGGCGACGGCGAAGACGGTCGGGATCATGGCCCCGCCGACGAACCCCTGCAGCGCGCGGAAGAAGATCATCGTCTCGATCGACGACGACAGACCGACCGCCACGCTCATCAGCAGAAAGCCGGTGCACGAGACCAGAAAGACCTTCTGCGTGCCCCACAGCCGCGACAGATATCCCGACAACGGGATCATCACGACCTCGGGGATCAGATAGGCGGTCTGGATCCAGCTGATCTCGTCGGCCGAGGCGCCGACCCCCGCCTGAATCTGCGGCAGCGAGGCGGCGACGATCTGGATGTCCAGAATGGCCATGAACTGGCCGATCACCATGCCCGCAAAGCCGAGCAGCAGCGCCGTCCAGTTGATATGCGGCTCGCCCGCGACCGGGCCTGCCGCCGCCGTCGAGGCGTGGGTCACCGGGCCGCGTCCGCCGACGCCTCGGCGAAGGTCCGGCCACCGTCGCTCTTCAGGTCCACCCGCGTTTCAACCGACAGGCCGGGCCGCAAGGCAGGCGCGCCGGGCTTGCGCTCGACGACGATGCGCACGGGCACGCGCTGGGTGATCTTGGTGAAATTGCCGGTCGCGTTCTCGACCGGGATCAGGGCGAACTCGGACCCCGTCGCCGGGGCGAAGCTGTCGATCCGGCCGATCAGGTCCAGACCGGGGAAGGCGTCGGCGCGGATGTGAACCATCTGACCCAGACGCATCTTCGCGACCTGCGTCTCCTTGAAATTGGCCACGACATAGGTGTCGGCCAGCGGCACCACCGACAGCAGGGCGCCGCCCGGCTGGACATACTGTCCGACCCGCACGGCGCGGGCGCCGACGACGCCGCCGACCGGCGCACGGACCACGGTGCGCTCCAGATTGATGCGGGCTTCATCCACCTGGGCGCGGGCCTGTTCGACGGCGGCGACGCTCTGTTCACGGGTCGAGCCCAGCACGGCGACGGTGCGCTGTTCGGCGGTCAGAGCGGCCTGGGCCTGGGCGACGCCGGCCCGGGCCGTGTCGGCGGTTGCGCGCTGGGTATCGATCCGCTGGGCCGAGACCCAGCCCTGCTCGGCCAGCTTGCCGTAGCGATCGACCTCGGCCTGCGCCAGGGCGGCCTGGGCGCGGGCCTGCTGCACGGCGGCGGCGCGGGCGGCGACGGTGGCGTGTTCCTGCGCCGTGCGGGCGTCGACGTTGCCGACCGCCGCCGTCAGGGCCGCCAGATTGGCCTCGGCCTGCGCCAGCCTGGCCCTTGCGTCGGCGTCGTCCAGCCGGACCAGCGGCTGGCCAGGCGCCACGCGCTGGTTGTCCCCCACCAGAACCTCGACGACGTAGCCGCCGATCTGGGGGCTCACCAGCGAGGTGTCGGCCTGGACGAAGGCGTTGTCGGTCGCCTCCCAGCGCTGCTTGCCGACCCACCAGAATACGCCGCCGACCAGAAGGGCGACGACAACGATCCCGCCGACGATCAGCGGCAGGCGTTTCTTGAGCGCGGGGGACATGGCCATGGGGTCGAGCATCTCGGGGAGGAAGACGGCGCGTAAAATGGACGCTTGCGTCCAGAAATCAACCACCGATCGCATGGATTGCTTTGGGCGGCGAACACCTCATGTTTCGGCGTGTTCCGAAAGCCGCCCCATGACCTCCCTGCCCCATACGCTCGATATCGCCGTGATCGGCGCCGGCGCCGCCGGCCTGGCCGCCCTGCGGCGTCTATCGGGGCGCGACCTGACCGTGGCGGCGCTGGAGGGGCGCGAGCGGGTCGGCGGCCGGGCGCACACCGGAGCGCACGGGCTGGACCTGGGCTGCGGCTGGCTGCATTCCGCGGATGAAAACCCGCTAGCCGCGCGGGTGGAAGCCATCGGGCTGACGCTGGATCGAACGCCCCCGCCGTGGGAATCGACCGCCTTCGACCATGAGACGACGCGCGCCGAACAGACCGAATTCCGCGCCGCCTTCGACGCCTTCGAACAGCGCGTGGCCGAGGCCGCCGCCGGGGGTCGTGAAGGCCCCGCCGCGACCCTGTTCGATCCGGACTGCCGCTGGAACGGGCGAATGGACGCCATCTCGGGCGCTCTGAACGGCGCGCGCTTCGCCGAGGTCTCGATCCGTGACTATGACGCCTATCGCGACACCGGCGTGAACTGGCGGGTGAAAGAAGGGTATGGCCGGCTGATCGAGACCCTGAGCGCGGGCCTGCCCGTCGTCACCGGCTGCATCGTCCATCGCATCGACCGCACCGGCCCGGCGCTGAAGGTCGAAACGTCGCGGGGCATGGTCGAGGCGCGGGCCGTGATCCTGACCCTGCCGACCGATCTGATCGCGGCCGATGCGATCCGCTTCGACCCGCCCCTGCCCGATCTGGCCGACGCCGCTACGGGCCTGCCTCTGGGGCTGGCGACCAAGCTGCACATGACGGTCGCCGGAGCCGACGACTTCCCGCCTGACAGTCAGCTGTGGGGGCGCCGCGACACGGCCGAGACCGGCGGCTATCATCTGCGTCCGTTCGGCCGACCGATGATCGAGGGCTATTTCGGCGGCGACCTGGCGCGCGGCCTGGAGGGCGAGGGCGACGACGCCCTGTTCGACTTCGCGGTGCAGGAGATCGTCGGCCTGCTGGGCTCGAGCTTCCGCAAGCGGCTGGGTTTTGTCGCCGCCTCCGGCTGGGGTCGCGACCCGTTCGCGCGCGGCGCCTATTCCCATGCCCGGCCCGGCCACGCCGACGATCGCGCCCGGCTGGCCCGCCCGATCGAGAACCGCATCTTCGTCGCCGGAGAGGCGACCGCCCCCGCTTTCTACGGCACGGCCCATGGCGCCTGGATGGAGGGCGAGCGGGCGGCGGATCAGGCCCTGTCCGCGCTCGACCTTGACCCGCGCGAGCCGCACCGCCAAGCCGACGACCGATGAGCAAGGTCTCCGCGAAAAAAGCCGCCCTGCCACGCCCGAAAGGCGTCGCCGCCAAGCGCAAGACCGGGCCGAAACGGCCGACGCCGCGTGTCGTCGCCTGGCCGCCGGACGAGGACCGGGTCGAGGCGATCTTCAGCCGCCTGGCCGGGATCATGCCGGACCCGAAGACGGAGCTGAACTTCACCAGTCCCTATACGCTGGTCGTCGCCGTCGCCCTGTCGGCCCAGGCCACCGACGTCGGCGTCAACAAGGCCACGGCCAAGCTGTTTCCGGTCGCCGACACGCCGAAAAAAATGCTGACGCTGGGGGAGGAAGGATTGATCCCCTACATCGCCTCCATCGGCCTGTACCGGACCAAGGCGAAGAACGTCATCGCCGCCGCGCGGATGCTGATCGACCGCCATGGCGGCGAGGTCCCACTGAACCGCGCCGACCTGCAGGCCCTGCCGGGCGTGGGCCGCAAGACCGCCTCGGTGGTGCTGAACGAACTGGGGATCGAGCCGGCCATCGCCGTCGACACTCATGTCTTCCGCGTCTCGCACCGGCTGGGTCTGGCGACCGCCTCGACGCCGGACAAGGTCGAGGATCAGCTGCACCAGGTGGTACCCGAGCACCGGCTGCCCAAGGCGCACCACTGGCTGATCCTGCACGGCCGCTACACCTGCGTCGCCCAGCGGCCGAAATGCGCCGCCTGTCCGATCAGCGACCTGTGCCCGGCGCGGATGGATTTCGTGGCCACCTAGCCTTCCAGCCACTCCTTCACCGCCCGCGCGAAATTGGCCCCGCCCTGCGGCGCGGCGCCCAGATAGAAGTCCGGCTCGATCAGTTCCGCCTCCATCAGCCGCCAGACGCCGTCGGGATCGGGCGCCATGTCGATGCGGGCGTACAGCAACGGCTCGTCGATGGCGGCCAGGGTGCGCTCGGCCAGGGACAGCGCCTCTTCCGGCGCGGCGTCCAACGCGCGGTACTGCCCCCCGAACTGGGTCTGGATGCGGAACTCGCCCTCGCGGCCCGGCCGCTTGTTGACGACGTGGCTCAGCCGTCCGCCAAAGAACAGCAGCGAGGTTTCGCCCTCGGTCTCGATGGTCGGCAGATAGGGCTGGATCATCGCCCCGCCCTCGGGCGCCTCGCGCAGCGCCTCTTCCAGCAGGTCGCCGACCGTCACCCGCACCGTGCGCCAGGCGCCGCCGGAAACCGTCGGCTTGACCACCAGCTGCTGCGCCCCGGTCGCCTCGAAGGCGGCGGCGACCACGGCGGGCGTGACCCCGTCGGTCCAGATGGTCGGCGGAATGGCCACGCCCCGTTCGGCCAGCCGGCCCAGATAGGTCTTGTCCGAGTTCCAGCGCAGCACCTCGGCCGGATTGGCCAGCTTCACGCCCGACGCCGCCCAGGTCGCGCACGCCTGCAGCCAGCGCTCGTGATCGCGGTGATAGCCCCAGGTGATGACAGGCAGCACAAGCGGAAAGTCGGTCAGGCCGCCCGCGTCCTCGACATGGTCGGTCCACGGAATCGGCCGCGTCGTGATCCCGGCGGCAGCCAGCGCGCCTTGCAGCCGCTCCAGCACGCCGGGCCACTGGCCGCGATAGGAGGAGTCGGCGGGATCGGGGGTCAGGACGGCGATCTGGGTCATGGGTCCGGCCTAGCGCGAAAGGCCCTGCCCCGCTATGGGGCCGCCATGACCCAAACGCTCTCCGCCTCCGCCCGCTTCGATGTCTTGGCCGTCGGCAACGCCATCGTCGATGTGCTGGCCCCGTGCGAGCCCGCCTTTCTGACCGCCCAGGGCCTGACCCCCGGCTCGATGCAGCTGGTGAACGAAGCCCAGGGCGCGGCCCTGTATGACGCCATGGCGGCGGGGGTCGAGGCGTCGGGCGGTTCGGCCGGAAACACCGTGGCGGGCGTCGGTTCGTTCGGCGGTCGCGCGGCCTATATCGGCAAGGTGGCCGAGGACACGCTGGGCGGGGTCTTCAGCCACGACATCCGGGCCGCCGGCGTGCATTTCGACACGCCGGTTTTGGCGGACGGCGCCGGCAACGGCTTCGGCACTGGCCGCTGCCTGATCAACGTCACCCCCGACGGCCAGCGCACCATGTGCACCTTCCTGGGCGCCGCCAACCAGCTGACGGTCGACGATATCGACGCCGACCTGATCGGCGACAGCGCCATCGTCTATCTGGAAGGCTATCTGTTCGACCCGGCCCCGGCCCGCGCCGCCTTTGAAAAGGCCGCCGCTCTGGCCCACGCTGCGGGTCGCAAGGTCGCCATCACCCTGTCGGACAGCTTCGTCGTGCACCGCTGGCGGGCCGAGCTGCTGGCCTTCATCGAGGCGTCGGCCGACATCGTCCTGGCCAATGAGGCCGAACTGCACGCCCTGTTCGAGACTGAGGATTTCGATCACGCCGCCGCCCATCTGGGCCGCATCGTCGAGGTTGCGGCCGTCACGCGCGGCGCGGCCGGCTCGGTCGTCTTCCGTGGCGACGAGCGGGTCGAGGTTCCGGCCGCGTCGGTGCAGCACGTGACCGACACTACCGGCGCGGGCGATCAGTATGCGGCGGGCCTGCTGCTGGGTCTGGCGCGAGGGCTGAGCCTGGCCGAGGCGGGCGCCCTGGGCTCGCTGGCCGCCGCCGAGGTCATCGCCCACTGGGGGCCGCGCCCGATGGTGTCGCTGGAAAAGCTGGCGACCGATGCAGGCCTGACGCTGGCCTAATCCCGGCGCTTCAGCGTCACATAGATCGCGCCGTCGCCGCCGTGGCGGCGGTGGGCCGTGGCGAAGCCCGAGACGACGCCCCGCAGCGCCGTGGCGTGCAGCCATTCGTGGACCGAGGCGCGGATCACCCCGCCCCCGCGCCGTCCCTGACCCGTGATGACCAGAACTGCCCGCATCCCCCGCGCCTGACAGCCGCCCAGGAAGGCGCGTAGCTGATCCTCGGCGTCGAAGCGGCCGAACCCGTGCAGGTCGATCGTCGCCTCGATCGGATCTCGCTCACGCGACAGCCGCCGCTGGCGGCGCGGCTCCAGTTCGTCGGGGGCTGAGACGGGTCGGCGGGCGACGACGGGCGCGGCGGCTTGCGGCCCGGGCAGGGCCGGCTCCGGACGCGCGACCCTGGGGCGCGGTGGCGAGGGCGTGACCACGGACAGCACCGGCGGCGTCTCGGCGACCCCCGGCGTGACCCGCGCGGCCTTGCGGGTCCGTGGCGGCTTCACCGTTCCCGTGACCCGCGCCCAGATGCGTTTGTCGTCGGCCGAGACCTCTGGCGGCCCGACCTTTGACGGCCCGACCTTTGACGGCCCGACCTTTGACGGACTGTCGCCGCGTTTGGCCATCAGGCCTCTCCGCCGTCCTCGAACACGTCGGACGGGCCCGGCTCATAGACGATCAGCTCGCCCGGCTGGCACTCCAGTTCGCGGCACAGGGCGTCCAGGGTCGAGAACCGCACCGCCCGCGCCTTGCCCGTCTTCAGGATCGACAGATTGGCCACCGTCACGCCCACGCGGTCGCTGAGCTCGGTCAGCGACATGCGGCGGTCGAGCAGAAGGCGGTCGAGCTGGATACGGATAGCCATGGGACTTTCTCTACAACAGGGCGCGTCGGATCGAGAAGGCGCAGCCCTCTGACCGCGCCCCCGCCTAAATGGTCAGTTCGGATTCACGGCGCAGGCGCGCCCCCTCGCGGAACACTTCGGCCAGAACAAAGACGACCAGGATCGAAAACACGGGGGTCAGCAGGTCGCTGATTCCCTGCGGCTCCATTACGCCGGGGGCCAGACGCGCCGCGACCAGACCCTGGGCCACCCAGACGCCGCCGGTCACAACCGCCAGGATCAGGCCGATCTGGCGCAGACGGCTGACGTTCTCGGGCCGGAAGGGATCGCCCATGGTCAGGGTGCGGAACACCTTGCGCAGATTGCGCAGGATCAACAGGAAGCCGCCGAAATAGGCCGAGATCGCGCCCAGACCGAAGACCAGCAGGGTGCGTGTCATCGGCAACTGGCGCCCGCCGGAGGAGTCCGAAACGGTGATGTTCAGATTGTCGAGCGGAATGAACAGGCCGACCACCAGCAGGATCAGCATCAACCCGGTGATCAGCGCCAGCAGCACATAGGCGGCGTCGAGCGCGATCTTCAGCAGGCTGGAGACGGAGCCGGGGCCCAGCGTCTTGAGATTGGCGGCGGCCAAGGCGCCGCCGGCGCGGCCATTGACCGGAAGGCGGATCCCGAGCGCGGAGGTCTTCGGGAAGCGCATGGGTCGGGCCCTCAGGCCGGAAGCGAAGACGCGGGCGCCGCGCGGGGTCCGGCCGACCCCGTCGCGGCTCTATAAATCGCGAACTTCATCAAGTCGTCAAAGCCTCGCTTAGAAGGCTTGAACCAGAATGGCGATCGCGGCGGTGGGCAGCGCGGCCAGAAGCAGGGTGTTGACGAAGGCGTGGCCGACCTTGTCCATCCAGATCGAGGCGTTCATCGTTTGCATCGTAGTTCTCCGTGGTCCTGAGAGGGACGATTTTCGCCCCGTTTTGTTTATCTGCGACATGAATGTTGCCTTGGAGGGGCTTGCCGAGAACGTCGTCGCTTCCGTTTCGATGGATTATGTATACGCCTGCCTCTGACGGAACTCACGTTACATATCGTTTAACGATGTTAAACTTTCGCAATGGGCCGGACAGGACTAGGGTCACGTCATGAATCTCAAGCTGATCAAGGGGATGCGGCTGGTGGCCGCCACCCACAATCCCGGAAAGGCGCGTGAGATCGCGGCTTTGCTGGACGGAAATTACGATGTCGTAACGGCCGGCTCGCTGAACCTGCCCGAGCCCGACGAGACGGAAAGCACCTTCACCGGCAACGCCATGCTCAAGGCGCGCCACGCCGCCCAGCTGTCGGGCGAAGTGTCGCTGGCCGACGATTCCGGCCTGTCGGTCGCCGCACTGGACGGAGCGCCCGGCATCTTCTCCGCCCGCTGGGCCGGACCGGGCAAGGATTTCGCCCTGGCCATGAAGAAGGTGGAGGATCGGCTGGAGGACGTCGGCGCGCGCGACCGTTCGGCCTGGTTCACCTCGGCCCTGGCCGTGGCCTGGCCTGACGGCCCCTGCGTGGTGGTCGAGGGGGTGGTCCACGGCGACCTGACCTTCCCGCCGCGCGGCGACCGGGGCTTCGGCTACGATCCTATCTTCATTCCCCGGGGCGGCGATCTGACCTTCGGCGAGATGGATCCGGCGGCCAAGGACGCCATCAGCCACCGCGCCCTGGCCTTCGCCAGACTCAAGGTCGCGCTGATTGACTGACCGACCGGACGCGGCCACCCCTCAAGCAGCCTCGCTCCGCGAGCGAGGCGATAGGGGCCCCAACGAAGTGGCCCTCTATGTCCACTGGCCCTACTGCGCCCGCATCTGCCCCTATTGCGATTTCAACGTCGTGCGCGATCGGGGCCGGACGCAGGAGCAGACGGCCCTGGCGGCCGCCATCCTGCGCGATCTGGAGGCGCAGGCCGCGCTGGTCGGCCCGCGTCGGCTGGCCTCGATCTTCTTCGGCGGCGGCACGCCCTCGCTAATGGCCCCGGACGCCGTGGCGGCGGTGATCGCCCGCGCCCGCCAGCTGTTCCCGCCCGAAAGCGGCATCGAGATCAGCCTTGAGGCCAACCCCACCGACGCCGAGGCCGGTCGCTACGCCGCCCTGGCCGACGCGGGAATCAACCGCCTGTCGATGGGGGTCCAATCATTCGACGACGCGGCCCTGACGTTTTTGGGGCGCGACCATTCGGCCGCCGAGTCGCGCCGCGCGGTCCAGACGGCGGCGGCTGTCTTTCCACGCCTGTCGATCGACCTGATCTACGCTCGACCGGGCCAGTCCGTCGCCGACTGGACCGCCGAATTGACCACGGCGCTGGACCTGGGGTTCGAGCATATCTCGCCCTATCAGCTGACCATCGAACCCACGACCGCGTTTGGCCGCGCCTTCGCGCGCGGAACCCTGACCCCGCCGGACGAGGATCGGGCCGCCGCCCTCTATGAAGCCACCCAGACCGTGCTCGAGGCTGCGGGGTTCGAGGCCTATGAGGTGTCCAACCACGCGCGGAGCGTCCCCGCGCGGTCGGCCCACAACCTGCATGTCTGGCGCGGCGGTGACTATCTGGGCCTGGGCCCCGGCGCCCATGGCCGCCTGACCCTGGACGGCGTCCGCACCGCCACCGTCGCCCATCGCCGCATCGCCGACTATGTCGCGGGCGTCGATGCGGCCTCGCCCTGGAGCGAGCGCACGGCGCTCGACGCGCGGGAGGCAGCCGAGGAAAAGGTGCTGCTGGGCCTGCGCACGGTTGAAGGCGTGCCGTTGACGACCCTGTCCGCCCTCGGTCTCAATTCTGGATCGAACCCGCTGGCCGGCCTGATCGCCGACGGCTTCCTGGCGCTGTCGAGCGGCCGCATCGCCGCCACTGCCACCGGCCGTCCGGTGCTGGACGCCGTTCTGCGCGCGCTGCTGACCTAACGGGCCTGATCCTGCGCCGCCTTGTAGAACAGCGTTGCCGCGCCCAGCCACATCAGGGTGAAGACCACCGTCGGCTTGATGGCTTCATACTGGCCCAGGCCCGCGGCGACCGCACCCGCCGCCGCCTGTCCCACGGCCATGATGACCAGCGTCACGGCCAGCCCGCCCGGTCGGAAGCGCGCCAACACCCCACCAACCAGGCCGATGATCAGCAGGCCCGCGTACATCAGGTTGGCGGGATGCTCTTCGTTGCCGATGAAGCCGACGGCCAGCGTCGCCCAGACCAGCAGGAAGGCGGTCCCCACCGCCGCCGTGACGCCCAGCCGATAGGCCATGCTGGACGAGGTCCGCATGCCCAGCTCCCAGGCGCCGCCCGCAGCGCCCAGCATGACGGCGAAGATCCCGAAGTCCGACGCGGTCCAGTTCACCTCGTCCGTCAGCCGCATCGCGACAAGCGGCGTCGCCAGCAGGGTCGCCGCCGCGCCCCAGACCCACAGGCTCCACGGATTGTTCCGCCGCCCGATTTCCCGTTCCATCGCCATTGCCTTCGCATCCTCCATGAGTGACGCTGATATCCTGGCTCGCCCGATCCCCGGCGGCATGAGCAACGCCTGAGCATTTGCTGAATTGATGCGCGCCGCCGCCTATCGCTTCGACCGCTTCCTGCTCGATCCCGAGGATCGCCGCTTGTTGCACGACGGCGCGCCGGTCGATCTGAGCGCCCGCTATTTCGACGCCCTGGTCCTGCTGGTGCAGGAGCGGGGGCGGCTGGTGTCCAAGGACCGCTTCCTGGACGAGGTGTGGTGCGGCGTCCCCGTCACCGACGAGGCGTTGACCCAGTGCATACGCACCCTGCGCCGGGCGCTGGGCGACGACGCCGGGCGGCCGCGCCTGATCGAGACCGTGCCCAAGCACGGCTATCGCTTCATCGGCGCCGTGAGCGAGGCCGACGGCGCCGCGCCGCCCATTACGGCGTCGGAACCCGTGACGCGCGCTGTCTGGGACGCCTTCTTTCGGCTGGGCCGGGGCGGAATGGTCGGCGGCGGTGCGGCGGGTTTGGTCGGCGGTCTGCTGTACGGTTTCGTGGGCGTGTCGGATTCTTTGCAGCCAGGCGGCGGCGTTTCGGCGCTGATGGTCGTGGTCTGCCTGACGGCAGGCGTCGGCCTGTTGGGCGGGGCGGGGG
>NZ_SDZL01000094.1 GCF_004210735.1 Brevundimonas sp. | reverse complement strand
CCTTCTCGTCCTTGCCGGTGCGGAAGATGGTGACGCCCTGGCTGGAGCGGCCGACGACGCGCACCTGACTGACCGGAGTTCGGATCATCTGGCCGCGGCCTTCCCGGTCGAGGACAGCGACGACCTGATGCTGGTCACTGACGGCGGCCAGATGATCCGAACTCCGGTCAGTCAGGTGCGCGTCGTCGGCCGCTCCAGCCAGGGCGTCACCATCTTCCGCACCGGCAAGGACGAGAAGGTCGTGTCAGTCGAACGTCTCGCCGACAGCGGCGGGGACGACGAAGCCGACGATGTGGCTTTGGAAGAGGGCGGCGAGGGCTGATTCAATGGCCGTCGCGCCCTCACTCTGGGTCGATGGCCGGCCAGCGTCGCTTGAAGACCTGGCCCATCAGGCGTTGGTCAACTACGGCGCATTCACCTCCTTTCGTGTCGAGGCGGGGGGCGTGCGGGGGCTGGACCTTCATCTGGCGCGACTGGAGGCTGAGGCGCGGGCCGTGTTCGGTGAGGCGGTCAGTGAGACCGCTCTGCGCAACTCCATTCGCACCGCGCTGGCAGGCCGTCCGGACGCCTGGCTGAGGATCAGTCTGTTTGCGCCCGAGATATCGAATCGCGATCCGCGCTGGGTCGGGCGGCCCAGGGTCATGGTCGGCGTGTTTGATTCCCCGGCTTCGCTGGCGGGTGGTGTCCGCGTTCAGAGCCAACTCTATGAACGCGAGGTGGCCGAGCTGAAACACGTCGCCACCTTCGGTCTGCTGCGGGCGCGTCGTGCGGCGGGGCAGGCGGGTTTTGACGACGCCCTGTTCGTGGATCGGGACGGGCGGATCAGCGAGGGGACGCTGTGGAACGTCGGCTTTGTCCAAGGTGACGCCATCGTCTGGCCGCTGGCGTCTATGCTGGACGGAGTGGCCCAGAGACTGATCCGTGCTGGCCTGGCGGCGGCGAGTGTCCCGCAACGGACAGAGGCGGTGCGATTGCCGGACCTGATTCATTTCGACGGGGCCTTCCTGTGCAACAGCGCGACGCCTGCGGCCGAGATTGCGGACATCGACGGTCATGGGTTTTCCGGTGCGACGGCCATGATCGGACAGGTGGCGCAGGCCTGGCGTTCACAGCCGTGTCAGACGATCTAGGCCGTTCATTTCGCACCTGCTAAATGACCCCAAACGGCGGGGAGGCGCGCATGCGCATCGGGCTTTATCCGGGGACGTTCGACCCGGTCACAAATGGGCACCAGGACATCATCGGCCGGGCCGTGAAGCTGGTGGACCGGCTGGTCATCGGCGTGGCCCAGAACGACGACAAGGGGCCGCTGTTCACCACGGCCGAGCGGGTCGAGATGCTGAAGGCCGAGGTCGCGCGCTTTGACGCCGACATCGTGGTGCGGCCCTTCTCCAGCTTGCTGATGCATTTCGCCGAAGAGCTGGAGGCGTCCTTCATCATCCGGGGCCTGCGCGCAGTCGCGGACTTTGAATACGAGTTTCAGATGACGGCGATGAACCAGCGCCTCAATAGCGACATCGAGACCGTCTTCCTGATGGCCGATCCGCGCCATCAGGCGATCGCTTCGCGCCTGGTGAAGGAGATCGCTCGCCTGGGCGGGAATATCGACAGTTTCGTGAGCCCCGCCGTCGCCGAGCGCGTGCGGGCCAAGGTCAAGGGTTAAGGCATGAACTCCAAATTGATCGCGGCGGCGTTGGCCGGCCTGTGTCTGACCGCCGCCGTTCCTGCGGGCGCTCAGAATAGCGAGGCGTCCGCGCCGACCGCCGCCGACTGGCGCGTCGTGGCGCCTGAGAATCTTCTGGTCATCGACACCAGCAAGGGCCGCGTCCTGGTCGAACTGGAGCCGCGCATGGCGCCGGCCCATGTCGAGCGTATCCGTACCCTGGCCAATCAGGGCTTCTATGACGGGTTGAAGTTCCATCGGGTGATCCCCGACTTCATGGCCCAGACCGGCGATCCCAAAGGCACGGGCGAAGGCGGCAGCGAACTACCCGATCTGGAGCCCGAGTTCACCTTCCGCCGGGGACGTGGCAGCGGCTTCCAGCCGGTGTCCAGCCTGGGATCGGCCCAGACGGGCGTCATGGGCTCCATGCCTGTCACGACCCAGCCGGACGCCCAGATGTTCGTCACTGCCGACATGAAGACCGCCGCTGCAGGCCTGTTCTGCGCCGGGGTGGCGGGGATGGCCCGATCCAGCGCCCCGAATAGCGCCAACAGCCAGTTCTTCCTGATGACCGGCCGCAACGAGGGGCTGGACAATCTGTACACGCCGTTCGGACGCGTCCTGCAGGGGCTGGACGTCGTGCGCGCGCTGAAGGCCGGTGATCGTCAGCAGGACGGGGCCGTGGCTGATCCCGACGTCATGACCCGCGTCCGTACCGCCTCGGCCGTGGCCGAAGGTGAGCGGCCGACGGCGCGTGTGATCGATTCGGCGGCGCCTGCCTTTGCCGCTCGCGTGGTGGCGGCCAAGGCCCAGAACGTGACGGATGTCTGCGTGCTGCAACCCGTCGTCGAGGTCACCGGCGGCTAGGGCGAGACATCTGGCCGGGGCCTGCTATCGTCCACCTCCAGACTCATCCGGAGGGGCGAATGAAGCGGTTTCCATTGACACTGACCCTGGCTCTGGCGCTCGGCGCCGGGGCGGCCCAGGCCCAGGCCCAGGAGGCGGTTCCGGCGGCAGCGCCCGCGCCGGCGCCCGCTCCTGTCGGCGCGGTAGCGGAATGGCGCACGGTGGCGGCGGAGAACTTGCTGGTCATCGACACCACCAAGGGCCGTATCCTGGTCGAGATGGCGCCGCTGGTCGCGCCGGGTCATGTCGAGCGTATCCGCCTGCTGGCCGACAAGGGCTTCTATGACGGCATACCGTGGCACCGGGTCATCGACTGGTTCATGTCCCAGACCGGCGATCCGCTGGGCAATGGCGAAGGGCAGAGCCCCTATCCGGATCTGAAGGGCGAGTTCACCTTCCAGCGCACGCCGGACATGGCCTTTGTCGAAGCGGCGACGCCGCAGGGGTTGCGGCTGGGCTGGCTGCAGTCGCTGCCGGTTTATAGCCAGCCGGACGCCCTGATGGCGCTGAACGGGTCGGGCAAGGTGTCGTCCTGGGCGACCTATTGCCCCGGCGTGGCGGGCATGGCGCGGGACGAGGGCAATGACACGGCTAACAGCCAGTTCTTCCTGATGCGCCACGCCTATCCGTCGCTGGACAAGCGCTACACGGTCTGGGGCCGGGTGGTGTCCGGACTGGACGTGGTACGTGGACTGCAGGTCGGAGACGGCGACAACGGCGCCATGGCTGCGGCCCAGCCGGACAGGATGATTCGGGTGCGAGTGGCCTCGACCCTGCCTGCGGCCGAGCGGCCCACGGTCCAGATCGTGGACGCCGGGTCCACCCGGTTCCGTGACATGATCGCGGCCGCACGGACGGCCAAGGGCGCCGACTTCTCGCTGTGCGACCTTGAGTTCCCGGTTCAGGTGACCGGGGGCGCCTGACGCGGGCCGCCGCTGCGGCGGCGGCGACGGCGGGGGGCCTGACGCTGATCGCGCATCTGTTGCAGCAGCAGCCCCTCCCGCAGGCCCCGGTCGGCGACGCGCACGCGCGCGCAGGGCCAGGCGCGCTGCACGCCTTCCAGAATGGCGGCGCCGGCCAGAACCAGGTCGGCGCGGTCCGGGCCGATGCAGGACTCGGCCGCGCGTCCGGCGGGCCCCAGGGCGCGCAGCCGGTCGGCCGCCGCCTCGCACTCCTCGCGTGTCATCCACAATCCATCGACCTTGTCCCGCTGATAGCGGCGCAGGTTCAGGTGCACGCCGGCCAGGCTGGTGATGGCGCCCGAGGTGCCGACCAGATGCGCCCGGCCCGAGCCGAAGATGCGGCGCATCTCGGCGTCCTCGGTTCCGGCGGCGGCGATGGCGTCGACGACGTCCCCGACCATGGCCTCCCACCAGCTGTCAGGCGCGCCCTCGGGCTCGGGATGGCGTTCGGCCAGGGTGACGACGCCCAGCGGAGCGGACATCCAGGCGACGGTTTCGTTACGACCGCCACCGCGCTTGACCCACGAAATTTCGGTTGAGCCGCCGCCGACATCGACTACCAGCACCGCCTCGGCGCGCGGGTCGAACAGGTTGATGCAGCCCTCGACGGACAGGCGGGCCTCTTCGGCCGGGTCGATGATGCGCAGCTTCAGGCCGGTGCCCTTGCGCACGCGTTCGACGAAGTCGACGCCGTTGTCGGCCATGCGACAGGCCTGGGTGGCCACGGCGCTGAGGCGCGCGGGCTCGACGCCCCGGCGGGCCACACGTTCGGCGCACAGGGCCAAGGCCTCGTAGGCCCTGTCCATGGCTCCCGCGTCCAGACGGCCGGTGCGGGTCAGTCCCTCGCCCAGTCGGACGATGCGACTGAAGGAATCGACGACGCGGAAGCCCTCCCGCGCCGGACGCGCGATCAGCAGGCGACAGTTGTTGGTCCCCAGGTCGAGCGCGCCGTAGAGGGGCGCGTCGCGGCCTGACGCTCCGCGGCTGGACGCCGCGCGGGGCTGGGACCGCTCGTCGCGCCGTGCGGGCGCGCCAGGGGTCTCCGGCATGGCCGAACTTTCATGTGGGCGGTCCAAAGCGGCGCCCGTCCCCATCAACCTAGGGGGGCGGGTTGCCGACGCCAAGGCCAAAACTGTCAGCAAGATGAACGAAACCGACGGCATGGCGGTCAGGGGCGGGAGCGCATGGTCGGTGCCATGATGACCATTCACACCGCCAGATTTCACGTCGGCCAGATCGTCCGCCATACCGGCGACGCCTTCCACGGAGTCGTCGTGGACGTGGACGCCGCCTATGCCGGGGCGGCCGGCGAGACCGGCCCGATGTCGCCGGAGCAGCCCTTCTATCAGGTTCTGGCCCTCGGTTCGGACGGCGGCTTTGTGGCCTATGTCGCGGAGGAGGTTCTGGAGCGTCACGAAGCCTCACTGACTCCGGTTGAGGAACGTCGCCTGTTCAGCGTCGATAACCAGGGCCACCACGCGCCCCGCACCAGCCGGATTCACTGACGGCAGAGGATGACGCGGCCGCGCCGGAGGCCTAGGATCGCGCCAAAGGCCGACAGAGCCCCGAGGTTGCCATGTCAGATTTCGAACACGTCTTTGAACAGCCGCCGGAAGGCGCCGCCGCCGACTGGACCATCCCCCAGAACTGGTCCGCCTATACGGCCGTCGAGCACCAGACCTGGGACACGCTGTATGCCCGGCAGATGAAGATCCTGCCCGGCCGTGCGTGCGACGCCTTCATCCGGGGGCTGGACGCGCTGGACCTGAACGCGGGCGGCATTCCGGACTTTGACGTCATCAACCCCAAGCTTCAGGCCCTGACTGGCTGGACCGTGGTGTGCGTGCCCGGCCTGGTGCCGGACGAGGTGTTCTTTGACCACCTGGCCAACCGGCGCTTCGTTTCGGGCCAGTTCATACGCAAGCCGGACCAACTGGATTATCTGCAGGAGCCGGACATCTTCCACGACGTGTTCGGCCATGTGCCGATGCTGACCGACCCCGATTTCGCCGCCTATATGGAGGCCTATGGCAAGGGTGGGCAGCGGGCGGCGTCGTTGGGGATGCTGCCGAACCTGGCGCGGCTGTACTGGTACACGGTCGAGTTCGGCCTGATGCAGGACTCCGGCGGCCTGCGCATCTATGGCGCGGGCATCGTCTCGTCGGCGACGGAGAGCGTGTTCAGCCTGGACGATCCGTCGCCCAACCGGATCGGCTTCGATCTGGAGCGGGTGATGAAGACCCTGTACCGCATCGACGACTTCCAGCAGGTCTATTTCGTCATCGACAGCATCGAGGCGCTGAAGGCTGAGACGCTGAAGGATTTCGGCCCGATCTACGACCGGCTGAAGGGCGTCGAGCCCTTGCCCATCGAGACCATCCTGCCGACCGACCGGGTCATCACGCACGGCACCCAGGCCTATGCCCACAAGGGCGGACGGTTCGCCGCCTGACGCCGGGGGCGGAATCGGACCCGAAAAAGAGGGTCTGAATAGTCTGAAACGTCTGAAAGGCCGCAAGTCCTGACCGCTTTTCGCCGTCATCCTCGGGCTTGACCCGAGGATCGCGCGATGCGGCGCGCTTAACCTTGCAGGCGTCGCGCAGGCGGACAGTCCGATCCTCGGGTCAAGCCCGAGGATGACGGAGGGGGCGGGGAAAACAGGGTCTGAATAGTCTGATTAGTCTGAAACCCTCCGCAGCGGTGTGAGGGCCACATGATCGCGCGAAGGTCAGATCAGGCGAGTCGATTGTCGCGGGAAACGCGGCGGCTGCTGAAACGGCTAGGGTTTTCGGCTGCGGCTATCATGATCGTTTGATCCTCCCCTGCGCAGCGGGGGAGGGGGACCGCGGAGCCCGCAGGGCGACGGGGTGGAGG
>NZ_SDZL01000135.1 GCF_004210735.1 Brevundimonas sp. | reverse complement strand
TTCGTGGGCCTGGAGCGTCTGAACAATTCGGGCGTGATCGACCTGACCAACAGTGTGGCGGGCGACGTCTTTACGCTGGACGGTGTTCTGAACGGTCAGACGGGCGGCCGCATCGGGCTGGATCTGGACCTGCGCGGCGCGGCGCCGGTGGCGGACCGGATCGTCGCGGGCGGGTTCATGGGCGTGAACGAGGTGGTGCTGACCCTGCAGGGTCGCGCCTCGCTGGGCGACGCCGGCGTGGTGATCGCGGAATCGGCCATGGCCCAGACGGGCCAGGAGATGACGGTGCGCGTCGCGGGCGGCGGCTTCATCGGCTTCGACCTGGCGTTCACGGACGGCGAGTACCGGATCAGCGGCGAGCTGGCCCCGCCGGCGTTCGAGCCGACCAAGGTGGCGACCGGCGCGCAGCATCAGTGGACCTCGGGCGCGGACGTGGTGTCGGCCCGGTTCGAGCAGATGCGCGATGGCGGCCGACGGGGCGATCGCGGCGACCAGGTCTGGGCCCAGGTCTACGGCGGCTCGAACGACATCGAGGCGAAACGCGCGTTCGACCTGATGGGCGAAAGCATCGACGCCGATCTGTCGCACGAGGTGAAGAGCCAGGGCGTGCAGGCGGGCGTGGACCGCGCGGTGGCGCTGGAAACCTCGGACCTGGTGTTCGGCATGCTGGCCGGGGCCGGCAAGACCGAGCTGCGGTTCCAGAACGGCGACGTGACCGAATATGACGGCGTCGGCGTCGGCGCCTATGGCCACTGGTTCTCGGGCCCGCTGTCGATCGGCGTGCTGGCCAAGCTGGACACGTTCAAGCTGGACTACGACTGGGCCGAGGCGAACCTGAAGACCCGCTCGAACGGCTTCACCACCGGGGCCCGCATCGACGCCGCCTGGCGCATCGAGGCGGGGCAGGGCTGGTACGTCGAGCCGCAGGCCTCGCTGTCGTGGTCGGATACGGCGCTGGGCCGGATGAAGGCGCGCGACGGGGCCGAGGTGGTGTTCGGCGACACCACCAGCCTGGTCGGCCGGATCGGCATGCGCGCCGGGGCCGAGATGACGGTCGCAAACGGCCTCAGCTTCAAGCCGTTCGCGGCGGTCCACGCCCTGAACGAGTTCGACGGCGACAACGCCTCGACCCTGCTGCTGGGCGACGAGGCGGTGGGCGTGACGGACCGGGCGCACGGCGCCTGGGGGCGGGCCGTGCTGGGCGCCAGCCTGGACGCCCCGTCGGGCCTGGGCGGCTTCATCCAGGCCGAAGGCGACTTCGGCGAGGTCGAGGGCTTCACCGCCCGCGCCGGGATCAAGTTCAGCTGGTGACACGCAACAGCCCGGCCGCCGCCTGAAAGGGC
>NZ_SDZL01000093.1 GCF_004210735.1 Brevundimonas sp. | reverse complement strand
CCGACCTTCCCGCGCCCGGCCACGCCGCCCGCCAGGCCGCGCCCGCCGCCCCGGCCCCGTCGGCCGGCCCGTCGGCCCGTGGCCTGTCGACCCTGTCGTCGGACCTTCAGTTCGAAGGCAATGTCACCGGGACCGGCGACCTGCAGATCGACGGCCAGATCCGCGGCGACGTGCGCGTCGGCCGCCTGATCGTGGGCGAGACCGGCGCCATCGAAGGCAATGTCTCGGCCGACTATATTGAGGTGCGCGGCCGTATCGTCGGCGGCGTCGTCGGCAAGCAGGTCAAGCTGATCTCGACCGCCTATGTCGACGGCGACATCACGGCCGAGCAACTGTCGATCGACATCGGCGCCTATTTCCAGGGCCGCTGCATCCAGGGGCGTCGCGACGCCCCGGCCGCCGCGCCCGCTCCGCAGGCCGCGACCCCGCAGCCGACCTTCACCGCCCCGGCGGCGCCGTCGCCCCTGCCCCAGGCCAGCGACCCGATCGCCCAGATGATCGACCTGCGTCCGGCCCAGGTCCGCGCCTGATCCCATCAGATCACGCCGAATGCAGAAAGGGCCCCGGATCACTCCGGGGCCCTTTTTCATTCCGTGGTGCTGCCCCGGGTCTCGCCGACCCGGGCCGCCAGCGCCGCACCCATGAAGGCGTCCAGATCGCCGTCCAGAACCCCTTGCGTGTCCGAGGTTTCGACGTTGGTCCGCAGGTCCTTCACCATCTGGTACGGCTGAAGCACATAGGATCGAATCTGGTGACCCCAACCGATGTCGGTCTTGGCGTCGGCCAGCGCCTGGGCCGCCGCCTCGCGCTTTTGCAGTTCCAGCTCATACAGGCGGGCGCGCAGCATCTTCCACGCCTGTTCGCGGTTCTGGTGCTGCGAGCGGCCGGCCTGACAGGCCACGACGGTGTTGGTCGGAATGTGCGTCAGGCGCACCGCCGAGTCTGTCTTGTTGATGTGCTGCCCGCCCGCGCCCGAGGCGCGATAGGTGTCGGTGCGCACGTCCGACGGGTTGATGTCGATCTCGATAGCGTCATCCACCACCGGCGACACCCCGATCGAGGCGAACGACGTGTGCCGCTTGGCCGCCGCGTCATAGGGGCTGATCCGCACCAGCCGGTGCACGCCCGATTCCGACTTCAACCAGCCATAGGCGTTCGGCCCGGTGATCAGGATCGTGGCCGACTTGATGCCGGCCTGCTCGCCGGATTCCTCGGCCTCGATCTCAACCTCATAGCCATGGGCCTTGGCCCATCGGCTGTACATGCGCAGCAGCATCCCGGCCCAGTCGTTGGACTCGGTGCCCCCCGCGCCGGAATTCACTTCCAGATAGGCGTCGTTGCCGTCGGCCTCGCCGGACAGCAGAGCCTCCAGCTCGGCGCGCGCGGCGCGATCCTTGATCGCCTTCAGGTCGGCGCGCGCGCCTTCCAAAGCGTCCTCGTCGCCTTCCTCGTCGGCCATGTCGGCCAGCATGACCCCGTCTTCCAGGCCCCGCTCCATCTCACGGACGGTGTTTATCTGGGCTTCCAGCCGCGATCGGTCACGGCTGACCGCCTGGGCCTGTTCGGGATCGTTCCACAGGGTCGGATCCTCGACCCGCGCGTTCAGCTCATCCAGTTTTCGAAGCGCGACATCCCAGTCAAAGACGCCTCCTGAGCAGAGCGATGCTCTGCTCGATGTCGGCCTTCATGGCCTCGACATCCGGTCTCATCGCATTCTCCATGCGAAACACTGGCCCCTCAGGATTGAAAGGGCCGCAAAGGAAACGGCGCGCCCGATCATGGGCGCGCCGGTCGAGGCGTCTAACTAGGGCCTCAGTAAAGTCCGCTCAAGTCCTCGGCGGGCTCGCGTTTGGGTGGCGTCGGCGTAGCGCTGGGCGGCGGCGCGGCCTGCTGGGCCTTTTCCTCAGCCTCAAGGCGCAGGACGTCGTTGTAGTTCTGCGGGCCGACCGGAACGGTCTCGCGCGGCATCTCCTCTTCGCGGCGACGCTCCTGGCCGGGGCGGAACGCCTCCTCGATGCCGTTGACGGTACGGAAGATGGCGTTACGCGGCCGCACGAACGGGCGGGCTGGGCGCTGCTTCAGGGCCGCCTGCATGAACTCCGTGAACACCGGCACGGGGCCGGTGGCGCCCGTCTCGCCGCCACCCAGCGGTCTGTTGTCGTCAAAGCCGATGAAGACCCCCACGACGATGTCCGACGAGAAGCCAACGAACCAGGCGGAGCGGTACTCGTTGGTCGTGCCGGTCTTGCCCCCGACCCAGCGACCCAGGCCGCGCGCGCTGGCGGCGGTGCCCCGCTGGACCACGCCTTCCAGCATCGAACTGATCTGATAGGCGGTGACGGGATCGATCACCTGCGTTCCGATCGGCTGCAGGTGCGGCGATTCCTGGCCGTTGAAGCCCCGTCCACACTCGCGGCACGTCCGCTTGTCCCCGCGATAGATGGTCTCGCCGTTCCGGTCCTGGACCAGTTCGATCAAATAGGGGTCCACCCGCCGACCGCCGTTGACGAAGGCGGCATAGGCGGCGGTCAGGCGATAGGGCGTGGTTTCCCCGGCGCCCAGCGACACCGACAGGTTCGGCTGCAGCGTGTCCGACACGCCCATCTTCTTGGACAGGTCGACCACGTTCTGCATCCCGATATCCTGGGCCAGACGCACGGTCATGACGTTGCGCGACAGCTCCAGTCCACGGCGCAGGGTCTGCGGGCCATAGTACTGGCGGCTGTAGTTTTCAGGCGTCCACCGCGAGCCGCCTGGTCCGGCGAAGCTGATCGGCGCATCCAGCACGATCGAGGTCGGCGTATAGTCGCCTTCCAACGCGGCGGCATAGACGAACGGCTTGAACGCCGAGCCCGGCTGACGCCAGGCCTGGGTCGCGCGATTGAAGCTGGACAGGCCATAGGAATACCCCCCGACCATCGCCAGCACCCGGCCAGACTGCGGCTCGATGGCCACCAGGGCGCCGTTGACGGCGGGCACCTGCTTCAGGGCGAACTGGCCGCCGTCGCGCGGCTCGACAAAGATCAGGTCGCCGCGTTGCAGCGGCTTGCGGGCGTTGGCCCAGGCGGCGTCGGATGACACCAGCGTCCCGGTCCGGTCGTCGCGGGCGGTGCGGACGCGCACAGTGTTGCCCGAGGCGCTTTCCACCGCAGCGGCCTGCCACTGGCGGCGTTCCGGCGGCGCTGTCTTCTTCAGAGCTGCGGCCTGCCAGCCCGGGGCGAAGTCGGTCGTGCCCCAGGCTCCGCGCCAGCCGTGGCGACGGTCGTAATTCTCAAGACCCTTCATCAGGGCGTTGCGCGCGGCCGACTGCAGCGTCGGGTCCAGCGTCGTACGCATATACAGGCCGCCACGCTGCACCAGCTCCTCGCCGAACAGGGCGTTCGAGCGGCGCCGCGCCTCCTCCACGAAGAAGTCGGCGTCGGCATAGGCCGCGCGTTTCGGCGCATCCTGGGTGCTCAGCGGGCGGGCGCGCGCCGTGGCCAGTTGCTCGGGCGTCAGCCAGCCGTTCTGGGCCATTTCGCCCAGCACCCAGTCCCGCCGCCCCTTGGCCGCGCCGGGATGACGCTTGGGGTGATAGTTGTTCGGCCCCTTGGGCAGGGCCGCCAGGAAGGCCGCCTCGTCCGGCGTCAACTGGGCCAGCGACTTCCCGAAATAATTATAGGCGGCCGAGGCCACGCCATAGGAGCGATAGCCCAGGAAGATCTCGTTCATATACAGTTCGAGAATCTGCTCCTTGGTCAGCGTCGCCTCCAGGCGGCTGGACAGGATCGCTTCCTTGAGCTTGCGGTTCAGGCTGCTTTCGTTGGTCAGCAGGACGTTCTTGGCCACCTGCTGGGTGATGGTCGATCCGCCTTCCAGGCGGCGTCCCGACACGACGTTGAAAACGTTCTTCAGCGACGCACGGCCTATGCCCGACACGTCGATGCCGCCGTGCTGGAAGAAGTTGCGATCCTCGGCCGCCAGGAAGGCCTGCACCACAGTGGCCGGCACCTGCTCATAGGGCACATAAATGCGCCTCTCATCCGAGAATTCGCCGATCAGGGTTCCGTCACCCGCATAGACGCGCGTCGCCGTGGCCGGACGATAGTCCGCCAACTCCGACGCGTCGGGCAGGTCATGGAAAACCCAGGCGGCGTAGACGGCCACCACCAGCCCGGCGAGCGCAATCGCGCCCAGCAGGCCAATGCCCGCCATCACGAACCAGCGTTCGGCAATCTTCACAGTGAACTCCGACGGGACGCCCCTGCGGTCGGTTTAGCCCGCGTCGCGTCGCGCGGAAAGGGGCTGTTGCTATCCGTCGTTCGAGCCGCCGCCCGCCATCACCATCGGCGCGCCCGGTTCCCGAAAATAGCGATCGATGCCCTGGGCCACTGTGCGCATCATCCGGCGGCGCTGACGATCATCGCCCAGGGTGCGCTCATCCTCGGGGTTGGTGATGAACCCCATCTCCAGCAGCACGGCCGGAACGTCGGGCGCCAGCAACACAGCCAGGCCCGCGTCACGGTGGCTGCGGCGCAGCAACGGACGTTCGGCGGCCTCCAGGTGGGTCAGCAGCACCCGCGCGAACTGGGCCGAGCGATTCTGGGTCGCACGCTGGGTCATATCCAGCAGGATACGGTCTACCGACGGATCGCGCCCCGGCAGACGCAGGTCGCGTTGCCAGTCGCCGTTGCGGGTGAACTCGCGCACCGCCCGACCGGCGCCCTGTTCCGACAGGGTATAGACGCTGGCCCCACGCAGGGCCGGATCGGATCCGGCGTCGGCGTGCAGGGAAATGAACAGATCGGCCCCGGCGTCGCGGGCGATCTGCACGCGGCGGCCGTGGATGACATAGACATCGCTGTCGCGGGTCAGGCGCACGCGATACCGCCCCGTCCGCTCCAGCTCAGCCTTCAGGTCACGCGCGGCGGCCAGGGTCAGGTCTTTTTCGTTGTTGTTCGCCCCCCGTGCGCCGGGATCGCGCCCACCGTGGCCCGCATCGATGACGATCAGCGGCTTTTCGGCCCGCGGCGCTTCACGACGCGGCGCCGGCGCCGTCGCGGCTGGCGCCGCGCGGCCTGTGGCCTTCAGGTCGATGACATAACGATAGTGCGCAACCCCGTCGCCGGGCGGCAACAGGAAGCGGCGCTCGATCTCGGCTCCCGACGCCAGGTTCATCTCGACACGAGAGTTTCCGCCCGAAGCCGCCACGCGATAGCCGCGCACCAGGCCCGTGCCATCGCCCGACAGGCCACGCCCTGGTGATACGCCGGTCAGCGAGACGATCACGCGCCCGCCTGCCCCGCTATCGACGACGGTCCCGCGCGCGGCGCTGTCCAGGTCGACCACGACCCGCGTCCGCTGGGCGTCCCCGCCGAACCGAATTCTCAGGACATCCCCCGCCGATCCGGACGCCAGCGCCCGGGCAGCGAACAGCGCGGCCGTGAAAAAGACGATCAGCGCAAGGGCCAGCAGCGCGCGATCCCGCACGCTCCAACGCCATGGCCCCGAACGCCACTCACGAAACATCACTATGGTCCTCGCCACTCATACCAGATTGGCGCGACCCTGCCTTCGCGGTTTCTTAAATGGGGTTAAGAGCGTCGCGCTTTCAATTCACAATCACCGTGACTATGCTTTAGTCCGCCTGCGACCGATCGCGACCGCCGACTCCCGTCGGGCCGGACGCGCCCTCCTCGCGGCGTGATTTTACAGCCATCCTAGGATCGGCCGGGTTCGCCCAGGCGCTCCGAAGACCGGGCTCGGGGCGCCGCCATAAACACGGCGCTCGGGTCCAGAACCGACAAAGAACCCAATGGGCCTGTCCGCCTGCGCTCCCCTCCGGCTTGAAAAAGCCGCCATCGCCTCCGGCGAAGGGATGACGCTTGCCCTGGCCCTGCCCCCCATTCGGCGAGCCGCTCCGACCCCTTGTGGTCCCGGCCTGGCGCGCCAGAGAGAGACCTTTGATGTCAAAGACTATGTTGATCGACGCGGCGCACGCGGAAGAAACGCGCGTCGCGATCGTGGACGGCCGCCAGGTTGAAGAGTTCGACTTTGAAAACACGGCCCGCCGCCAGCTTCGCGGGAATATCTACCTCGCCAAGGTCACCCGCGTAGAGCCCAGCCTCCAGGCGGCCTTCGTCGAGTATGGCGGCAATCGCCATGGCTTCCTGGCCTTCAACG
This sequence comes from Brevundimonas sp., assembly GCF_004210735.1. Lineage (GTDB taxonomy): Bacteria > Pseudomonadota > Alphaproteobacteria > Caulobacterales > Caulobacteraceae > Brevundimonas. The sequence continues at coordinate 322 of NZ_SDZL01000093.1, read as the reverse complement.
AAATCCACCCGGATTACTATCAGATCCCGGTGGCCGACCGCGAAGCCATCATGGCCGAAGCCCATGACGACGAGGACGAGGACGATCTCGGCCGCGAAAGCGCCGACGACGATCACGACTCCGAAGGCAAGCTGGCCGACGAGGAGCGTCTGAAGCGCCGCCTGATGCGTCGCTACAAGATCCAGGACGTCATCAAGCGCCGTCAGATCCTGCTGGTTCAGGTCGTCAAGGACGAGCGCGGCGCCAAGGGCGCGGCCCTGACCACCTGGCTGTCGCTGGCCGGCCGCTACTGCGTCCTGATGCCCAACACGGGCAAGGGCGG
>NZ_SDZL01000134.1 GCF_004210735.1 Brevundimonas sp. | reverse complement strand
GTCAGGCCGAGTACCGCGAGGCGCTTCATCATGGGGGCGATCCTTATAGCGGAGCGGGGTCGGCTTACGTGGTCAGCGCCGGGTGGACGACTTGGCCGTCTTTCGTGAGGACGGCGGCCTTGACGATCTCGTCGTCCCACTTCGGCCCGAAGGCTGCATTCTCGGCTGTCAGCAGCGGCAGGAGCGCGAGCAGGTTGCGGGCGTAGAGAGCGGATGCGTCAGCCGCGATGCGGCCGGGCAGGTTGGTGAAGCCGATGACTTTCACGCCGTTCACATCGACGACAGAATCGGGCTTCGACGCCGGGCAGTTGCCGCCCTGCGTGACGGCGAGGTCGACGACGACGGAGCCGGGGCGCATGGATTTCACCATGGCTTCGGTGACGAGCACCGGGGCGGGGCGGCCGGGGATAAGCGCCGTGGTGACGACGATGTCCTGCTTGGCGATGTGGGCGGCGACGAGTTCGGCCTGCTTGGCCTGATACTCTGGCGACATCGCCTTGGCGTAGCCAGCGGCGGTTTCGGCGGCTTTGAACTCTTCGTCCTCGACCGCGATGAACTTCGCGCCGAGCGAGGCGACCTGTTCCTTGGCGGCGGGGCGAACGTCGGTGGCGGAGACCACGCCGCCGAGACGGCGGGCGGTGGCGATGGCCTGCAGGCCAGCGACGCCTGCGCCCATCACGAAGACCTTGGCGGCGGCAACCGTGCCGGCGGCGGTCATCATCATCGGCAGAGCGCGGCCATAAAGCTGCGAGCCTTCGATGACGGCGCGATAGCCGGCGAGGTTGGCCTGGCTCGACAGCACGTCCATCGACTGGGCGCGCGTGATGCGGGGAACGAACTCCATCGCCACGGCGGTGACGCCAGCGGCGGCGTAGGCCGCGGCTTCGGCTTTCGCGGAATAGGGATCGAGCAGGCCGAGGAGGGCAGCGCCCTTCGGATAGGTGGCCAGTTCGGCGGCATCCGGCGCGCGGACCTTGAAGACGATGTCCGCGCCGTTGAGCACGTCAGCAGCCGAGCCTACGGTTGCGCCGGCGGCCGTGTAATCCTCGTCGCGGATGCCGGCAGAGACGCCAGCGCCCGCTTCGATAGCGACGGTGTGCTTGAGTCCGATCAGCTTCTTGACGGACTCAGGCGTTGCCGCGACGCGCGTCTCATCGAAACGGCGTTCCTTCAGAACTGCGATTTTCATAGTTCCCCCCTAACCCGGAAAGGGGTCAGCTGCCCAGTAGAGCCGAGCCCAGCCAGACCAGGATTTCGATGAAGACGGCCAGAACGCAGAGGCCGACAACCGTCGCAACCCAGGCGCCGCCCATGTTCATCAGCAGGCCGACGGCGACGCCGAACACGGCGAAGCC
>NZ_SDZL01000133.1 GCF_004210735.1 Brevundimonas sp. | reverse complement strand
GAGGGACTTCAAGGCGTCCCGGCGGTATGTGCTTGGTATATGGGAGTGAGTCTGAACGCTGATTGAGGCGCTTGTTGTCCCTAATTCAGGTGAAACAAATACCGCGAAGTCACTGACTCCACGCCATATTTCCGGCTGAATCGGAGGCTAACCGGAGCGCCCTCAGGCTTGAACGACGGCCCCGGCCTTCAGGAAGCCCTCGGCCCGGCCAGCCTCGATACCCCAGCTTTTCAGCACATCGGCCGACTGCACGCCCGCAATCGCCGGCAAGCCGTTCACAGCTCCCGCCGTACGCGAAAACCGGGGCGCTGGCCCCGGCTGAACCGCTCCGAACGCCTCGACGAAAGTTTTCCTCGCGGCGTTGTGAGGGTGCCTGGGCGCCTCATCCATACTCAGGACGGGAGCAACGCAGGCGTCCGTACCGTCAAAAATGGCCATCCAGGCGTCCCGCGTCTTGGTTTTCACGACCTCCGCCACCCGATTCGAATAGCCCGGCCACTCCGACCGGTTCATCTGCGCCGGGAACGCGTCGTCAGGCAGGCCCAGCCCCTTCACCAGCAGCGCATGGAATTGCGGCTCGATCGCCCCGATCGCCAGGAACTTCCCGTCAGCGCATTCATATGTGTCGTAGAAGTGCGCCCCGCCATCCAGCAGGTTGTCGTCGCGGTTGGCGTTCCACATGCCCGCCGCCTTCATCCCATAGAACATGGTCATCAGCGACGCTGCGCCATCAATCATGGCGCAGTCCACCACCTGCCCCTTGCCGGAAGATTTGGCCTCGATGATCCCGGCCAGCAGGCCAAACGCCAGATAAAGCGCCCCGCCCCCAAAATCCCCGACGAGGTTCAGCGGCGGCGCAGGCGGCTCGCCCTTCCGCCCCATCGTGTGAAGCGCACCGGTCAGCGCGATATAATCAATGTCGTGCCCGGCCATGGTCGACCACGGCCCCGTCTGCCCCCAACCCGTCATCCGCCCGAACACCAGCCGCGGATTTCGCGCCAGCGCCACGTCCGGCCCCAGCCCCAGCCGCTCCATCACGCCCGGCCGGAAGCCTTCGATCAGCCCGTCCGCCTTCTCCATCAGGCTAAGCGCCGCCTCGACGCCTTCAGGTTTCTTCAGGTCGATCGCGATCGATCGCTTGCCCCGGTTCGCCAGATCCGGCTGCCCGCGCCCCACCGCATCCGAGCGATCAATCCGCACAACGTCGGCGCCAAGATCGGCCAGCAGCATCCCGCAGAACGGTCCCGGACCAATGCCCGCGAACTCCACGATCTTCACGCCAACCAGGGGACCAGACGCCATAACGCTTCTCCGTTTGCGCCGAAGACACTCCCGCATTGCCGCGCACGTCAAGCCTGTCGC
>NZ_SDZL01000092.1 GCF_004210735.1 Brevundimonas sp. | reverse complement strand
ATCCTGGAGTAGGCCCGCCATGGTCGCCCTTCCCCACCCCGCCCCCACCGGCACGGCGCTGCGGCGCGAGGGCTTGACGGTCTTCGTGCGCGGCCTTCAGGTTCAGGCCGGCATCGGCGTTTATGACCACGAGCACGGGCGTCTGCAGACCCTGGTCATCGACGTGACGCTGGAGCTGGGCGGCGTCCCGCCGATCGAGCGGCTGGCCGACACCATCAACTATGAGACCGTGGCCGAGGCGGCGCGGGCCATCGTCGCGGCCGGCCATGTCGGCCTGGTCGAGACGTTCGCCGAGCGGCTGGCCCTGGCCTGCCTGGACGACGCGCGGGTGCGGCGCGTCACCGTCAGCATCGACAAGCCGGGCGCCCTGGACGGCGCGGCGGCGGCGGGCTGCGCCCTGACCCTCGCCAGATAGACCCCGATAGCGTCACGAACGGTTGCGCCGCCGCATCGGCCCCGGCATTGTCGGCCCAGGACGAAAGGCGCGCGGCGCCGGAGGATTCCATGGCCGCAGACGGCGACACCCAGCGACCGGACCCGACGAGCGCGCCGGCGCACGATCCGGACGACGGCATCGGCTTCTGCACGCCCGCCTCGCTGGCCGCCCGCCCGCTGGACCCTGAGCCTGCCCCCCGGCCAGAGCCGGAACCCGCGACGCTGGCGGAACCCATGGCCGCCCCGCGCATAGAACCGATCATGAGCGACCCGATCACGCCCGCCTTCATCACTGCGCCAGACGTTCGACCTGCACCCCGCAAGGACGCCGCGCCCGTTCCGCTGGGCCTGTATGCGGTCTATGCCCTGATCCTGTTCGCCGTGCCGACCTTCGGAGCCTCGGCCCTGCTGGGGCTGCTGGCGGTGACGGGGCGCGAGGCGCCGGCCGATCCGCTGGCCGCCAGCCACTTTACCTATCAGCAGCGCAGCCTGTGGGCCGCCGCCGTGGCCGCCGCGGCAGGCGCCATCCTGATCGTCGTCGGCATGGGCGTCTTTGTCCTGTTCCTGACGGCCATCTGGCTGCTGGTGCGGGGCGCCGCAGGGGTGCTGAAACTCAAGGCCGGGCGGGCGATCGCCGATCCGCGCGGCTGGTGGATCTGAAGGAACCGACACCATGACCGACCAGCCCCGCTTCGAATCCGGCCACGCCGCCGAGGGCAAGGTCCCGGCCCTGATCGCCTGGGCCCTGTTCATCCTGTCGATCCCCAGCGCCAACGTGCTGGTGCTGATCGGCCTGATCGTCGCCTACGCCAGCCGGACCTCGGCCACGGGGGTGGCGCGGGCCCATATCGAGGCGCAGATCCGGCTGTTCTGGTCCGTCTTCTGGTGGACCATCGCCGCCTGGGTCGGGATCATCATCAGCGGCCTTCTGTCGGTCGTCCTGATCGGCATCCCCTTCCTGTTGGCCTTCTGGCTGTTCTGGTTCCTGATCAGCGTCTGGTTCACGGTGAAGAGCGTGCTGGGCCTGCTGGCTCTCCTCGGCGACCGGAATCCCTGAGGGAACCCCGCAGCCCTGAACGGCTTCCCGTCACAGACCTTCGGAGGCCCCATGAGCGACTTCATCGACCACGCCGACGACCGGCGCTTTGAACAGACCTTCGCCGATGCGGACGGGGCCCCGCGCCCCGTCTGGGCCGACTACGCCGTGCGCGGCGACGAGCGGGTCATCCTGCACGTCGAGGCGGACCCGGCGCTGCGCGGCACCGGCGCCGCCGGCCGCTTCATGCAGGCCCTGGCTGACCACGCCCGCGCCCAGGGCCTGAAGCTGAACCCCCACTGCAGCTACGCCGTCGCCTGGCTGAAACGGCACCGCGAGTACGAAGATATCGTCGCTTAGGCCCACCGCCCTTCGGGCTGCTTGAGGCCGGGTCCGCGCGAAGCGCCAGGGCCGCGTCGGGTCGAGAAGGCGGAGCCTTCTGACCGCGGCCCTGGCATCATGGATGGTTCTTGGCCAGGATGGCCTTGATGGTCTCGGCCTTGTTGGGCAGGTCCTCGGCCAGGCGCGAGGCCATTTCGCGGGCGCCCACGGGATAGGCGTCGCCGCCCTCGGCGATCTCGCGGGCCATCTGGGCCGCCTGCAGCAGCAGGGCGTCCAGCGCCTCGACCTGCTCATAGGCCAGGGCCCGCGCCTCAAGCTGCAGGCGCTTGACCCGCTCGGCCGTGGTCTCGGGCGTCTTCATCAGGTCATAGACCGCCGCCTCGGGCGAGGCGACCACCCGCAGGGCAGGCCGGGATTCGGAATCGTTACTGCTGGACTTGGACATGGGGGCTTTGTCTCCATCGTCAGCATGCCGCATTTTCGCCGCGATCGCCGCAGTCCGTTTACAGCCAAGGTCACGGTTTCCCCGCCCTGTGGCGCCGCCGCATCATCACTTCCGACAGGCCTGTGCCGGGGTGATACAAAAAGCGGGTCTGAAAGGTCTGATTTCATACCCGCGCCGCGAAAAACAGGGTCTGATTAGTCTGATTAGTCTGAAACCGGAGCGCCGGGCGGCGGGTGAAAGCCCGACCCGGAAGCCGCCCAGGCGGCAGTGAAGCACGCGCCGACGTCAGAAGCGGACGCGAGGACCCAGCATCCACGCGAGCTCGGCCGGGTTACGCGCGGCTGACCCTCGGCCTCAGGCAGGCCGAGGGCCGCACGTCAATTCGGCATAGACAGCCCCCTAGCTCTCGCTATGGTCGAAGCTGAGCAGGACAAATGAAGGACACTAGATAGTGGGTGCGCTAGTTGGCTAAGAAGCTTCCCAACAAGCTGAAATTGAAGCCGGGGCTCAATATCGGAACTGCTGGAGCAGAGACCGATGACGCTTTCCTGCATGAAAGCTTTCTGCAAACTGGATTCTTCGACGCGGCGTTGAGTGCACGTGATCCACGCTTTCTCGTCGTAGGCAGAACGGGATCAGGGAAAACAGCGCTTCTGAATATGGTAGAGAGGACATCGCCACATGTTGTCCGGATCGACCCTGTTGAGCTTCATTTTCAGCACATCGCAAACTCGAACATCGTGGGCTTTATATCGTCACTAGGCGTCCGCATCGAACCATTCTTCGAAATGTTGTGGCGGTACACCTTCGTGGTCGAGCTCATTAGAGCGCGCTTCAACATACAAGATGCAGCCGGCGCAAAGAATATTTTTGAACGCTTAGGAATTAAAACTAAGCGTGCCAGGGCACTTGATTTACTTAAAAATCTATCTCCAGAGTTCTGGAAATCTATAGATATCAGGGTTACTGAAGCAAACAAAACACTCGAACGCAGTGTAAAGGGAGCTTTAGGTGGGAAAATTGCTGACCTAGATATATCAGCTGAGGGCGTTTCACGCCTAACGGATCAAAAAAAGGTTGAGTACCGCCAGCGCGTGGAGCAGATTCTTGGATCTGAGCAACTTGCAGCATTGAGAGAGGCGATTAAATTCTTAGCCGAGGAGGTATTTGATGATGATCAGAATATATACTATGTCATCATAGATGATTTAGATAAAGAGTTTGCTGAAGATGATATGAGGGTTCGGCTTCTAAAAACTCTTGTCGAGACCATTCGCAGCATGAGGCCGGTTAGGAATGTCAAATTTCTTGCGGCCATACGCACAGATTTGCTTGATTTGGTCTTTGAAAAGACGCGTGACGCATCCTTTCAGCAGGAAAAGTACGAAGACGACATTCTAAATGTAACATGGACGCCCAACGACCTGTTTGAGGTTGTTAACCGAAGAATTAATCTTTTGTTTAAGCGTGTATACACGAAGGACAAGGTTGATTTTTACGATCTCTTCTCGGAGGAGGTCAACAGAAAGCCTACCCGAGAGTATATTATTGAAAGAACACTTCTGCGTCCAAGGGATTGCATCCTGTTCGTGAACAAGTGTTTAGACAAAGCACAAAATTCCACATCTATAACAGCATCTCATGTGAAGCTTGCGGAAGCAGATTACAGCGCAAGCCGATTTATATCTCTTAGAGATGAGTGGGGCTCGGTATACCCAAGGCTGGATCTGTACGTTAAGCCTCTTCGACAAAAGTTAGCAAATTTTCACCTGAGGGAAGTAGAAGAGGCCGCTATATACGATCTATTATTGGAGTTAGCGGCGGCAGGGCAGGACACATCTGATCGTCTCACAGCACATGCGATCACAGAGTATGAACGCAAGGAAGCCGACGTGGTTGGTTTCAGGGCGAAATGGGCAAAGGTGCTCTTTCAGGTTGGCGTTCTGGGTGTGAAGCCCGCGCCCAATGTGACGATGATGTGGAGTTTTCGCGATAGAGTGACTGTCAGTGACGCAACGTTCCAGCCGAATGTGCTGCTGAATGTTCACCCGATATTTTGGCATGAGCTCGGATCAAAACCTCCCCAGCACGCATAGCTAAATGCCATTCCCTACCGCCCCTTCCTGAACGCCTCCGCCTTCTCCTGCGCCGCTTCCTTCCGCCAGCGCTTCGGCGCTGACGCGTCCACCTCCTCGCCCGCGCCGGTCAGGGCTTCGTTGGCGAATTCGAGGTCGAGGAGTTTCATCTTCTTGATCTCGTCGCGCAGGCGGGCGGCTTCTTCGAATTCCAGGTTGGCGGCGGCGTCGCGCATGCGGCCTTCCATGTCCTTCAGGGCGGCCTGGAAGTTGGAGCCGACGAAGGGTTTGGCGTCCTGTTTGACGCCGGGGGCGGTCAGGCGGTCGAGTTCGCGGGACTCGTACGGGCTGTCCATGATCTCCTTGATGTCGCGCTTGACCGTTTCGGGCGTGATGCCGTGTTCGAGGTTGTAGGCCTGCTGCTTTTCGCGGCGGCGGTTGGTCTCGGCGATGGCGCGCTCCATCGAGCCGGTCATGCGGTCGGCGTACAGGATGACGCGGCCGTCGACGTTGCGGGCGGCGCGGCCGATGGTCTGGACCAGGCTGGTCTCGGAGCGCAGGAAGCCCTCCTTGTCCGCGTCCAGGATGGCGACCAGGCCGCATTCGGGGATGTCCAGCCCCTCACGCAGCAGGTTGATGCCGATCAGCACGTCGAAGGCGCCCAGACGCAGGTCGCGCAGGATCTCGATCCGTTCCAGCGTTTCGACGTCGGAGTGCATGTAGCGGACGCGCACGCCCTGTTCGTGCATGTATTCGGTCAGGTCCTCGGCCATCTTTTTCGTCAGGACGGTGACCAGGCTGCGATAGCCGGCGCGGGCCACGGCCTTGACCTCGTCGATGACGTCGTCGACCTGGTTGCGGGTGGCGCCGGAGACGGGGCGGATCTCGACCGGGGGGTCGATCAGGCCGGTGGGGCGGATGACCTGTTCGGTGAAGACGCCGCCGGTGCGCTCCATCTCCCACGGGCCGGGAGTGGCGCTGACGAAGACCGTCTGGGGCCGCATGGCGTCCCATTCGTCGAACTTGAGCGGACGGTTGTCGATGGCCGACGGCAGGCGGAAGCCGTATTCGGCCAGGGTCGATTTGCGCCGATAGTCGCCGCGATACATGGCGCTGATCTGGCCGACGGTGACGTGGCTTTCGTCCACGAACAGCAGGGCGTTGTCGGGGATGTATTCAAAGAAGGTGGGCGGCGGCTCGCCCGGCGCGCGGCCGGTCAGCCAGCGGGAATAGTTCTCGATCCCGGCGCAGGAGCCGGTCGCCTCCATCATCTCCAGATCGAAGCGGGTGCGCTGCTCCAGCCGCTGGGCCTCCAGCAGCTTGCCGTTCTCGACCATCCAGTCGAGCGTCTCCTTGAGCTCGGCCTTGATGCCGTTGACGGCCTGATTCAGCGTCGGGCGCGGGGTGACATAGTGGCTGGCGGCATAGACGGTGACCTCGGTCAGGTCGGCGGTCTTCTTGCCGGTCAGGGGGTCGAACTCCTGAATCGACTCGATCTCGTCGCCGAACAGGCTGACGCGCCAGGCGCGGTCCTCAAGGTGGACGGGGAAGATTTCGAGGGTGTCGCCGCGTTTGCGGAACATGCCGCGTTCGAAATTCAGGTCGTTGCGCTTGTATTGCAGCGCGATCAGGTCGGCGCGCAGCTTGGCCTCGTCGATCTGATCGCCGACCTTCAGGGTGAAGGTCATGGCGGTATAGGTCTCGACCGAGCCGATGCCGTAGATGCAGGAGACCGAGGCGACGACGATGACGTCGTCCCGCTCAAGGATCGCGCGGGTGGCCGAGTGGCGCATCCGGTCGATCTGCTCGTTAATCGAGCTGTCCTTCTCGATATAGGTGTCGGTGCGGGGCACATAGGCCTCGGGCTGATAGTAGTCGTAGTAGCTGACGAAATACTCGACCGCGTTGTCGGGGAAGAAGCTCTTGAACTCGGAATAGAGCTGGGCGGCCAGGGTCTTGTTGTGGGCCAGGATCAGGGCCGGGCGCTGGGTCTGTTCGATCACCTTGGCCATGGTGAAGGTCTTGCCCGAGCCGGTGACGCCCAGCAGCACCTGTTCGCGGTCGCCGGCCTGGGCCTGCTGCACCAGTTCGGCGATGGCGGCGGGCTGGTCGCCGGCGGGCTGGTATTTCGTCTCCAGCCGGAAGGGGATGCGCTTCTTGCCGTCCGGCCGCGACGGGCGGTGCGGCACCCAGTCGGCGGGGGCGCCGGGCGCTTCTTCCGGCGTCAGGCGGGGGCCGGTGACGGGGGCGAACATGGGCATCTTATCCGACTTGC
>NZ_SDZL01000041.1 GCF_004210735.1 Brevundimonas sp. | reverse complement strand
GTTGGGCGTCGCTCAGCCCCTCCATCAACACCACCGGCGGGGCGAAGGGGGCGGGCTCCACCTGCGGCGGCGCAATGACCGGCCGAACCGGAGCGGGTCGCGGGCGCGGAGGACTGGGGCGTGGCGGCGTAGGCTTCGCCTTGGGCTCAGGCGGCGTCGGTTCAGGGGGCGCGGGGGTCGGGGGTGTTTCAGCGACCTCGCCCGGCGAACCGCCGCCCGGCTCGGCGCCGGGAACGGGCGCGGGCGGCGCACGGGCGCGCGGCGGCTCGATCAGGGTCAGCTCAATCAGACGCTCCGGCGCCTGAAACGGTAGTGAACGGAGGGGCTGGGCCGCCAGGATGGCCAGCACCACCGCCAGGTGGGCCATCAGGCTCATGCACACGGCCCACGCGCGTGAGTTCCGCCGCGCCAGCCGACGGCGCCGCGCAGCGTCCGAAATATCCTGGCCTTCATGACGGAACTGATCGGGCATGAGCATCCGTAGGGCGCCCCCGCTGCGGGCCTGTACGTCCAGACCATCGCCTCGCGTCAGCATCATGGCGCCGAGATCCCTGAATACAGCAACGCTTGTGTAAAGCTTGGCTATATCTAGCGCCATCCGCTCGGCGTCACCGTGTCTATAGCCGGTTGAACAAACATGGATTGGCGAAAGTCATAGCCATGATCGACGACGATCCAGTTTTTCTACAGTCAAGCTGACACCTTCTGGCCTTACGGGCGTCATCACAGCGCCCTCTCCCTTGCCGCAACTTCACGATCGCGCGAGCACCTGGGAGTAGCGCCCCGGCACGAAGGAGACTCAACTTGATCAAACTTACATCTAAAGCGGCGATGCTGACTGGCGTTGTTCTGATCGCCGGCCTGACCGCCAGCGGGTGTGCAAGCCATAAATTCGTGCGGGAACAGGTCGATGTCGTCGATACCCGCGTGACTGGCGTCGAAGGCACCGCCGGCGAGGCCCTGGCTCGCGCCAACGCCGCGCACAAGCTGGCCGAGGGCAAATTCCTGTACGAACTGGTCCTGTCGGACGACTCGGTGAAATTCCCGACCGACCACTCCGCCCTCTCCCCCGAGGCCGAGCAACGCCTGGGCGAACTGGCCCAGCGACTGAAGAGCGAGAACCGGAATGTCTATCTGGAAATCCAGGGGCACACCGACTCGGTCGGCAATGCGGCTCACAACGTACAGCTGGGTGAAGCCCGGGCCGAAGCCGTCCGTCGCTTCATGAGCCAGCAAGGCATCGCTCTGAACCGCATGGCCACCATCTCTTATGGCGAAGATGCGCCGGTCGCGACGAATGACACCCCCGAGGGTCGCTCGCAAAATCGCCGCGTGGCGATCATCGTCCTGAGCTGATCTCGGATGGCGGCGGCCTGCTCTCCTTTTGGAGACGGCTGCCGCCGGTGCTGCCCTGCAGGAAAGGCACGCTCGTGCGGTCACTGCGCACGCACTGCGTTAGGGCCGCCCGCCTTGCTCCGCTGCGGAATGAGTCGTATTGCGACGCATTCTTATTTTGCTGGAGCCCTCCCCCCGTGGCCGCACGCCTTATCGCCCTGATGACTTCGGTCGCCCTGTCCACCGTCTGGAGCGGCGCGCCCGCGGTGGCCCAGGACGCGCAACCCGCCGTGACCGAGCTGGGCGAGATCGTCGTCACCGGCTCGCAGGTCGGGTTGAAACCCGCTTTCGCCGGCGGACAGGTGGCGACCGGCGGCCGGGTTGGCCTGTTCGGCGCCATGGACGTGATGGACACGCCCTTCGCGACCACCGCCTATACCGAAGAGCTGATCCGCAACCAGCAGGCGCGCAGCGTCGCCGACGTGCTGCAGAACGATCCCGCCGTGCGCGTCAGCAAGGGCTTCGGCAATTTCCAGGAGCTGTATGTCATTCGGGGCTTCCCGGTTTACTCCGACGACATGACCTACAACGGCCTGTACGGCGTGCTGCCGCGCCAGTTCGTGGCGCCCGAGCTGCTGGAACGGGTCGAGGTCTTCCACGGGGCGACGGCCTTCCTGAACGGCGCGGCGCCCGGCGGTAGCGGCGTGGGCGGGGCGTTCAACCTGGTGCCCAAGCGCGCGCCGAACGCGCCGCTGAACCGGCTGACGGTCGGTTGGGAAGGCGCGGATGAAGTCTATGGCTCGCTGGACCTGGCGCGCCGCTTCGGGGCTGACGATGCCTGGGGCGCACGGCTGAACCTGGCCGGTCGGGCGGGTGAAAGCGCTATCGACCGTCAAGAGAGCGAACTGAGCCTGCTGGGCCTGGGCGTCGACCGACGCGGATCGCGCGCCCGCTTCTCGGCCGACCTGGGCTGGCAGTCGCATCGCATCGACGATCCGCGTCCGCAGGTGACGCCGCTGGGCGCCGTGCCGACCCCGCCGTCGGCCGACAGCAATTTCGCCCAGCCCTGGACCTTCACCGACGAGGAACAGCTGTTCGGCGCCGCGCGCGGCGAGTTCGACCTGAGCGATAACCTGACCGTCTGGGCCGCCTTTGGCGGGCGCAGCGGCGAGGAAGAGAACGTCCTGGCCAATCCGAACGCCACGGCCGCGGGAGAGCTGAGCGCTGCCCGTTTCGCCAATCTGCGCAAGGACACCGTCTGGTCCGCTGACTTCGGCATTCGGGCAGATGCAAAGACCGGTGCGGTCGATCATCGACTGGTTGCGTCAGTTTCGCACGTCCAGTCGAAGTCCCGAAACGCCTATACCTATTCCGACGTGAACGTGGCTTGGGATCTCTACGACCCGACCTTTGTCGCGCCCCCGACGGCCTATTATCCCGGTGGTGGCGACATGGCCGATCCGCAGATCACCGAGAGGGTCAAGACATCGGGCCTCGCCGTAGCGGACATGATGTCCTTTCTGGACGGGCGCGTCATGGCCACCGTCGGCGCCCGCTATCAGAAGATAGACACGGCGACCTACAGCTATGTGACGGGCGCGTTCGGGTCGGGCTATTCGAGCGACGCGATAACCCCGGTGTTTGCCGTGGTGATCAAACCCAGCGGTCGCGTCTCGCTCTACGCGAACTATGCCGAGGCACTGCAGCCCGGAAAGGTTGCGGATGCCTTCGTCGGCGGCACACCAGTTTCAAATGCCGGAGAGGTGCTGGACCCCTTCACCTCGGAACAGATCGAGGCGGGCGTGAAGTATGACGGCGGGTCGTTCGGCGGCGCGCTGAGCGCCTTCCGCACCACCCGGCCCAGCGAGTATTTCGACACCGTCACCCGCATCTATTCGGCCGACTCGGAGCAAGAAAATCAGGGCGTCGAGCTGAGCGTCTTTGGCGAGCCGGTCGCGGGCCTGCGGCTGATCGGCGGCGCGACCTGGCTGGACGCCGAGATCACCCGCGCGCTGAACCCGGCGCTGGAGGGCAAGGCGCCGATCGGCGTGCCCGACTTCCAGGCCAGCCTGAACGTCGAATGGGACGTGACCGCCCTGCCCGGCCTGACGGTGGAAGGCCGGGCTGTGCACACTGGCTCGCAGCCGGTCAGCGCCGACAACACGGTCGAGCTGGACGCCTGGACCCGCTTCGACGCGGGCGTGCGCTACGCCTTCGAGGCGGGCGGCAAGCCGCTGACCCTGCGCGCGCGGGTCGAGAACCTGGCGGGCGAGGATCAGTGGGTGGCCGTCGGCGGCTATCCGGGGTCCAACTATCTGACGCTGGGCGCGCCGCGCACCTGGCGCCTGTCGATCTCGGCGGACTTCTGAGCCGGTGAAGACGCGGACGATCCGCGCCTGGACGTGGGTGCACAAATGGTCGAGCCTGGTCTCGACCGTGTTCCTGCTGATGCTCTGCGTCACCGGCCTGCCGCTGGTGTTCACGCACGAGATCGACGAGGTGCTGCTGCATCAGGCGTGGGGCCCGGCGAACCCGGACGGGGCGAAGCTGGACCTGGACCAGGTGCTGGCGACGGCCCTGTCGCGGCATCCGGGCGACGTCCCCGCCTTCATGAGCTTCGACGAGGACCGGCCGGTGGTGAACGTCACCAGCCGCGCGCCCGACGCGCCGGACGGCCCGTTCAACTTCCAGCCCATCGACCACACTAGCGGCGACGCCGCGCCGCTGGTGGCCGGGCATCCGGTGATGGAGTTCCTGCTGCAGCTTCACACCGACATGTTCCTGGGATTGCCGGGGATGCTGTTCCTGGGCGCGATGGGGCTGTTGCTGGTGGTGGCGGTGGTGTCAGGGATGGTGCTGTACGCCCCCTTCATGCGGCGACTGCCGTTCGGCACGGTGCGGGCGGACAAGGCGGCGCGCACGCGCTGGTTGGACTATCATAACCTGCTGGGCGCGGTGACGGTGGCCTGGGTACTGGTCGTCGGCGTCACCGGGGTGGTCAACACCTTGGCCACGCCCATCATCGCCTACTGGAAGGACACCGCGCTGAAGGACCTGACCGCCGCCTATGACGCACCCGTTGCCGCCGGCGAACGCGCGTCGCTGGACGCGGCGGTCAAGCGGGCGCAGGCGGCCCTGCCGGGCATGCAGTTGCAGTTCGTGGCGTTTCCCGGGTCGTCCTATTCGACCGATCACCACTATGCCGTCTTCTTCCACGGCGACACGCCGGTGACGACGCACATGATCACGCCCGCCCTGATCGACGCGCGGACGGGCGAGCTGGCGGCGGTCGCGCCCATGCCCTGGTATGTGAAGACGCTGTCGCTGTCGCAGCCGCTGCATTTCGGCGACTATGGCGGGCTGGCGCTGAAGCTCTTGTGGGCGCTGCTGGACGTGGCGACCATCGTTATCCTGATCTCAGGCCTCTACCTGTGGCTGGCCCGGCGGCGGAGGGTGGGATGAGCCGCAAGGACCTGACCCCTTGGGCTATCTTCCGCATTCCGGTGGTGGTGGCGGTGCTGAGCCTGATCGGCCTGGTCGGCGCCTTGCTGGACGACGGGGCCTGGGACGGGATCGGGTCAGGCCTGCTGGCGGTCGCCGTGGTCGTGACGATCTGGGCGTTGGTCGCAAGGCGACGCCGCGCGACTTGACGGGACCGAGCGCTGCCGTTCAGTGGAGCGGCTGCGCGCGACATCGCAGTTCGTTTCGGCGGGCGCATGATCAATCTGAACTGGCGATCCGGCCATGATCTGACGCTTCGCATCGTCGAGCGCCCCGACGTGGCGCTGGACGCGGCCGAGATCGCGGTCCTGCTGGCGGATTTGCGGCATATCGCGGCCCTGACGCTGAACGAGGACGCCCTGGCCTATGGCGTGCTGGGCGGCGACGTGGAGCGGCTGCGCAACTGCGTCGTGACGATCGTCTATCAGGGCGCCCGTAAGGGGTCGCCGGGACGGCCGGTGGCGTTCAACATCCTGTCGCTGCTGGACGTGGACCTGGCCGGGCGACCCGCGAACGTGATGCACCTGGGGCTGGTCATGGTCGATCCGGCGTTCCGGGGGCGCGGCCTGTCGGCGACCCTGTACGGCCTGACCTGCGTGCTGATGTTCCTGGCCGGTCAGGGGCGGCCGCTGTGGATTTCGAACGTCAGTCAGGTGCCCGCCGTGGTCGGCATGGTGGCCGAAACCTTTTCCGACGTCTTTCCTTCGCCCCGCGCGGGCACGCGGCGCAGCTTCGATCACCTGACGCTGGCGCGGCAGATCATGGCCCGGCACCGGGCCGCCTTTGGCGTCGGACCCGAGGCCGGGTTCGACGAGGCGCGCTTTGTCATCACCGACGCCTATACCGGCGGCTCGGACGCGCTGAAGAAGACGTTCGAACAGGCCGCCCCGCACCGGATCGAGGCCTACAACGCCTTTTGCCGCGAGCGGCTGGACTATCGCCGGGGCGACGACCTGATCCAGATCGGCCGCATCGATATGGCGGCGGCCGGGCGATACCTGCGCAAGGTGGCGCCGCCGACCACGGCCATGGGGCTGGGCGGACTGGTCGTCATCATGGCCGCGCGGATGGCGGTGCTGCCCCTGATCTACTGGCTGTCGACCAGCCGCCCGTGGGGCGTGCTGCGACCGTGGAGAGACGCCCGATGAGCGACGCCTTCTATGCCGAGATGACGACCCGCAACCTGGGCTTCGTCAGCGAACAGGAGCAGGCGCGGCTGAAGGCCAGCGCGGTCTTCGTCGCCGGTGTCGGCGGCATGGGCGGGGCCTGTGTGCAGATGCTGGTCCGCGCCGGGGTCGGCCGCATCGCCATCGCCGATCTGGACACGTTCGAGGTGTCGAACCTGAACCGTCAGGTCTTCGCCTTCACCGACACGGTGGACCGGCCCAAGGCCCAGGCCACGGCCGAAGCCCTGCTGAGGATCAATCCGGACCTGCAACTGACCGTTCTGGGCGCCGAATGGACCGATCAGCTGGAGACGCTGGCGCGCGTTTATCCGGTCATCGTCAACGGCTGCGACGACGTGGCGGCGACGGTCGAGCTGTATCGCGTGGCCAAACGCTGCGGGGCCAGCGTCATCGACGCCTACGCCTCGCCCCTGCCTTCGGTCATTCTGGTGCGGCCGGACGATCCGCGCCCGGAAGAGCGGCTGGCCTATCCCACGCGCGGCACGCCGTGGCGGCGGATTTCAGCCGATCAGGCGGGCGAGGCCTTCCTGAAGGAGATCGAGTGGGTGCTGACCCATTCGTCGTCGCACGCCCACGTCGATCTGCAGGCGGCGGCCGACATGGCGGCGGGCAAACGCAAGCGGATGAGCTTCGCCCCCATGGTCGTCACAGCGGGCGCCCTGATGGCGGGCGAGGCGCTGTCGCTGATCATGGGACGGCGCACGCGCACCGACTGTCGCGGCTGGTTCCTGAATGTCCGCGACGCGCGGGTCGAGCGGCCCCTGCCGGGCCCGGCCGCCTGGGCCAAGGGCTGGTTGGTGCGCCGGATGATGCAGCGTCTGCTGGCATGACCGGGATCGACGACATCCAGATGCTGGTCGACGGCTTCGGCGCCCTGGGCGCGCTGGCCATCGCCGTGGTGCTGGCGGGGCGCGGGGGGCGGACCACCGTTCAGAACGTGCTGATGCTGGTGTTCGGCCTGGCCGGCCTGTTCTACGCCTGCCGGGCGCTGGCCCGGGCGACGGGGATCGAGGGGTTCGGCCTGGCCAGCCTGATCCTGGCCTGCGCCCTGCCGCTGGGCGCGCTGCTGCTGGCCGAGAACCTGTTGCGGCGGCATGCGCCCCTGCCGGTCAAGCTGGTGATCGCGGGCGGGACGGTGGTGGGTCTGGTCGCCGCCGTCCTGGCCGGATCGGGGATGGAGCGGGCCTTTAACCTGGCCCTCTATGTGCCGATCGCCCTGGGACTGGTGCTGGGGCTGATCCTGTTCCGGGATCGCGCGTCGCTGGCGCCGATGGAGAATGCGGCGCTGGATTCCTATGGCCGCGCCCTGCTGGCGACGGGCCTGCTGGCGCTGACTGATTTCGGTCTGGGCTCGCCGTTCGGGCTCAGCGCCCTGGGCATGCTGGGGCTGGCCTATGCGGCGGCGGCCGGGGCCAGTGCGCCGCGCCGCTGGATCGACGCGCTGAAGGAGCTGGCGCTGGCGGCGGCGACCGCCGCCCTGCTGGCCTGCGCCCTGCTGCGGCTGCGACCGCCCGGGTCGCTGATCGAGGCCGGGGGCGTGCTGGCGGTGACGGTGTCGGCCCTGCTGGCCCTGTCGGTGCTGTTGCGGCTCCAGTCGGGCGGTGGGGATCAGCAGCGACGGCTGTTCGAGGAAACCCTGGCGACGGCCGACACCACCGACCTGGGCCGGTTCATCGACACCGCCTCGCGCGCCGCGCCGTTGCAGGGCCTGGTGCTGGCCGAGGGGGCGGACCTGTCGGCCTATGATCCCGCCCTGCTGCGCGCCGCGTTCGGCGATGGAACGGTGACCGACCTGGCCCGGCTGGACAGCGCCGGGTCCGAGGACGCGCGCGAGCAGTTGCGCGACCTCCTGCGTCGCCACGCCTCGACTCACGCCATTCTTATCGGCGCGGCGCCGCTGCAGATCGCCCTGATCGCACTGGGCGGCTCGACCCGCGCCGAGGAGGACGAACGGGCCATGGCCCTGTTCCAGCGGATGGCCGCGCTGGTGGCCGAACGCCATCGGACGGGAGCGACCGCATGAGTCTGACGCTGGTCCGGGGCGATTTCGACGCCTTCTTCCGCACGCCCTTCGTGGTCTATCCAAAGGATACGCCCTACGTCTCGCCCATGCGCGCGGACCTGAAGCGTTATCTAGACCCGCACCGGAATCCGCTGCTGAAGGGGGGCGGCGATCTGGAGGCGCTGGTCGTGTTGCGCGACGGCCGACCGGTCGCGCGCGCGACAGCACATCGGCATCCGGCGTCGAACAAAAGACACGGCCTGTCGCGCAGCTATTTCGGTTTCCTGGACGCCGCCGACGATCCCGAGGCGCTGCGTCTGCTGTTCGACGGGATTGAGGCCTTCGCGCGCCGCCATGGCGATACCGAGGTCGCCGGCCCCTTCAACCTGACCGCCATGCAGCAGGTGGGGCTGGTGACCGAGGGGTTCGACAACGCCCCCTTCACCGACATGGTGTGGTCCCCGCCCTATCTGGCCAGTCGGCTGGAGGCCATGGGTTATGCGGCCGAGTTCCCCATGTCGACCTTCCGTTTCCGCCCCGCCGAGGTGGACCGCGAGCGACTGCTCAACCCCGGCGCGCGGTCCATCCTGGCCTCGGACGACTGGACCTTCGCCCCCATCGACCGGCGGCGGTTCAAGCCGCGCATGGAAGAGGCGCGGCTGTGCCTGAACGGCGGGTTTGACGCCAATCCGATGTTCGTCCCCCTGACCGCCGAAGAGTTCGAATTCCAGGCCGGGGAGATGATGTGGGTGCTGGACCCGGCCCTGTCGGCGGTGATCCATCACAAGGGCGAACCGGCGGGCGTGGCCATCTGCATCCCTGACCTGAATCCCTTCGTGCGGGACGCGGGCGCGACCTATGGCCTGCGCACGCCGTGGGCCTGGCTGACGATGCAGTTCCGGCCGCGGCGGGCGGTCATCATTCTGTATTCCGTCATGCCCCAGTCGCAGGGGCGCGGCGTGAACGCCGCCATGCTGTGGCGGGTGGTCGGGGCCTTGCAGGCGCGCGGCTATCAGGACTGCGGCGTGACCTGGATCGCCGACGTCAACGTCGCCAGCCTGCGCCAGATGGAGCGGCTGGGCGCGGAACGGCTGCACCGCACCCACCTGTTCCGCAAGGCGCTGTCATGAGCCCGGAAACCTTTGCCGCCATCGTCGCCGACGCCGCCCTGTCGCCCAACGTCCACAACATCCAGCCCACCGGCTGGCGCCGGATCGACGATGCGACCGTCGCGGCGATTCAGGCGCCGGGCCGCACCCTGCCCGTCGGCGACCCGACCGGTCGCGACGTGGCCGCCAGCCACGGCGCGGCGGTGGAGGGCTTCGTGCTGGCCGCCAGCCTGCGCGGGCTGGGGATGACGCTGGGCGCAGCCGCAGACGGCGAGGTCGCTCGACTAACGGTGACCGGGGAAGCGGCGGCCGATCCTCTCGCGCTCTTCCTGACCCGGCGCCGTACCTATCGCGGCGCGTTCACGGCCGACAGCGCCCCGGCTGCGCTGGACGCCCTGAGCAAGACCGCGCCGGACCTGACCGTGCTGCGCGACCGGGCCGACATCGACCACGTCGCGCGGCTGAATGATCGCGCCAGCCTTGGCGGGTTTCGCCATGCCGGCTTCCGCGCCGAACTGCTGGCGTGGATGCGGCTGTCGCCGCGCGATCCGCGCTGGGCCGTCGATGGGCTGAACGCGCGGGCGATGCAGATGTCAGGGTTGGAAGCCGCCGCTGCGGGCGTGGTGCTGAGGCCCGGCGTGTTCAAGGTGCTGGACCGGCTGGGCCTTGCCGGCGCCCTTACGGGAGAGGCCGCCGTCGTGCGATCCAGCGCGGCGGTCGCCCTGTTCCACCGCCCGGCGGACGAGGCGCCGTTCGAAACCGGTCGTCGCTGGCACCGGGTATGGCTGGAGATGACGCGGCAAGGTTTGTCGGCGGCGCCGATGACGGTGCTGGCGGATGATGAAACGGCGGCTCAGGCGCTTGCAGACCGGTTCGGACGCCCCGCCGGCGCGCGGGTGGTCACCGTCTTCCGCATCGGCGTCGCGCCCGATGGCGCCCTGCCGCCGCCCGCGCGTCGTGCGGTCGCGGACCTGATCGTCTGATCAGAGCCGTTTCAGGTATTCCAGCAAGGCCAGCCGGTCGTCGCGGCTGAGGTCGGCGAACGGCGCCTCATGTCCCTGTGCGCCCAGACCCGCCTGCCGGGTGTCCACCCAGGCGGGCTCGGCATAGGGGACGTAACCGTCCGGATAGGCGACGCCGACCCCCTCCAGATCCATCGCATGGCCGCCGATGCGGAACCGGGCCGGTCGGTCCTCCAGCCCCAGCAGGGCCGACAGGCTGGGCACGGAACCGTTGTGCAGATAGGGCGCGCTCTGCCACAGGCCGGTCAGCGGCGGCGCCGCATAGACGCCCGTGTGCGTCGCCGAGATCGACCGGCGCAGGGGCGAAGCGTTGACCCGCGCCGCCAGTCTGTCCGTCATCATCGCCGCGCGTGTCGGGTCCGTGCCGACATCACCGGCCCAGTTGGGGAAACTGGCCAGGCGCGGCCCCTGCGCCGTCTCCTCATAGACGCCATGACAGGATGAACAGGCGCGCTGGAACACCTCGCGGCCGACAGCGGCGCGTCCGCCGTCGATCCGGCCGGGGAAGGGCTGGGGCCGCACGGTCTGCAGGAAGGCCCAGGCCTTTTCGGCGTCCGCCACCGACCGCAGGGCGCGATCATCCGACACGCCCATGCTGGGCACGGTGAAATAGGCGGTGATGGCGGCCAGTTGGTCGCGATGAACCGGCGTCAGGTCGGACGCTGACATTGGCCGGAAACGCGCCTGTCCCGGCGGCGCATAGGCGCCGTCCCACAGCAGGGCGCTGCGCCATATCCGGTCGGCCAGATGCGGAATGGAGGTGAAGCCGGTCTCGCGTCCCCGCACGTCCGGATCGCCCGTCAGCAGGCCGTACTGCAGCTTCAACGCCGCCACGCCGTTGGTCGCGCCCGGCACGCCATTGGAAAAGGGCAACGCCCCCTGCCCGGTCGTCGCCAACTCCGCCAGTCGGGCGCGGACGCGAGGCAGGACGAAGGTCGTCAGCGTCGCCTCTTCGCGCGCACTCATGTCGGGATGCAGGCGACGCGCGGTCGCCATCAGGCGGTCGGGCTGGTCGGCCCCAGCGATCAGGGCGGCGTAGAGGGCCTGGGTATAGGCCTCCAGGTTCAGCGACGGATTGGGCGCGCCCAGCCACGCCACGTCCGGCCGGGGTCGCCCCGCCGCGTCATAGCTCGGAGCCGCATGGCAGGCGGCGCAACCGATGTTACCGATCTGGATCTCCAGCGGCGGAATGGCGCGACGCCCGGTCCCCAGGGTGACACCCAGCGCGACCTCAGGCATCGGCGCCGATCCGCCCTGCCCGGGCCAATTCGCCAGCGTCCGTGGATGCAAGAAGCCGTACTGACCAAGAATGCGTTGCAGCGACGACTGCGACACGTCATCCGGTGCCTGATCCATGACGAGGGCCGCCGACGCCAGCCGCCATGGCACAGCGATCGACCGCATGGCGTCGGTGTCCAGCCCGCCATAGTCCCCGAAGGCGAACAGCAGGGCGCCGTCGGTTATGGTGTCTTGCGATGGAGGACGATCAGCCAAGGCCGACGAGCCGGCGCCCACATGCCCCCGCGCGAAATCCCATACGGACCGTGAGGGGCCGCAGCCGGCCAGCGCAAGCGCCAGCGCGAGGGCCGGAAGGATCTTGGACAGGGCCGATGATCGGGTCACTCCCCTGCATCGCCCATCATGGCTGCGTCTGCAATCCTGCCCAAACAGCGAGTGCCCTGACCGCGATCGAGCGGAAGCTCAGGAGCGGGACGGGTACGGGAGAAAAGCCCATCATGATGCCCGGTCGGGATCGCTGGACAGTGGAAACACCTTCACTCGGGCCGGGCGTATCGTCCCAGTGTCAGTTGCATCAGCGACGCCGCGCACAAAAGTCCCGCAACGATCAGGAAGACCGCGTCGCCTGCCCACCGCTCGCCCAGCGTCAGGACCAGCGGACCGATCGCCGCGCCGCCCAGATAGGCGGCGACCATGATGCCCAGTAGAGTGGACAGGATCGAGGACGGGAAATAGCGGCTGCTCAGATAGGCGATGACATCGCTTTCCATGCCGGTCGCCAGGCCCAGGCCCACGCCCGCCGCGGCGGCCACCAGACCCCATTCCCCTGCCTGCAGCAAAAGCGCCAGACCGATCGCGGCCGACGTGGCGGCCACCACCGTCACCCAGGGGGCGAAGATCTTGTCCATCAGCCAGCCGCCGGCCAGCCGTCCGATGATCGAGGACAGGCCCAGGCAGGCCTGAATCTTGACGGCCAGGTCCACGTCGGCGCCGCGCCCTTCCAGGATGGCGGGAAGCATCGGGGTCACCCCGCTGATGCCCAGACCCAGCAGGAAGAAGCTGATCAGCATCTTCCAGAACCGCTTCTGACCCATGGCCTGACGGATCAGTCCCCGGTCGCCCGCCGCGCGGACGGCCGTCGGCTGGGCCTGTTCGCGCACCGTGAACCAGATGACGGGCGCGCCGACCACCGCCAGCAGTCCGGCGACGCCCATATAGCCCGCCTGCCATCCGCCCAGGCCGATCAGCATCTGGACATAGGACGGCAACAGCGCCGTCCCCAGACCGACACCGCACAGGGCGACCCCCAGGGCCAGTCCTCGCCTGCGATCGAACCATGACGTCACGGCCCGGGCGTAGCTGAGCGGAGACGCGCCGACGGCGGCGAAGGCCAGCAGCACATAAGCCGCATGGAATCCTGCAAGGCTGGAGGCGAAGGCCGGGATGGCCAGAAAGACCAGCGCCATCGCGACCATCGATCCCGCAGCGGCCCTGCGCGCGCCCAGCCGGTCGATGACCCTGCCCGCGAAGGGCAGCAGGACCAGCAGGGTCAGCATATAAAGACTGACGGCGGATGCGAACTGATCCCGCGCCCATCCACGCTCGGCGGCCAGCGGCGCGATCAGATAGCCGAAGCTGTAGGGCACCAGAACCGTGGCCCCCAGCGCCGCCCCCAGGAAGGAGCCGCCCACTACGGTCCAGCCGCGCCGTCCGCCGTCAGTCATTGGCATGCTCGTCTAGTAGCGGAAGCGAAGAGTGACCCCGGCGTTGCGCGGTTCCGGCGCAAAAGCAAGGGTCTGGAAGACACCCTGACCCGCCGGCGGCAAGGCCGCCGACCGGCGATTGCGTTGCTGGATCGACATGCCGGGGGTTTCGTCATCCAGCAGGTTGCGGGCCCAGAACTCGATGGCCCAGCGCGGGTTCTCGAACCCGAAGGCGAAGTTGACCTTGGTCTGCGCCCCCACCCAGAACATGTTGGTGGTGGTGCCGTACTGACGCGAACGGTGGTTCAGGTCGCCCCGCACGAACCAGTCCCAGTCATTGACCAGCGAGGCCTGATACTGGGCGCTGGCCGTGAACATGTGCTTTGACACATATTGCAGCGTCTTGCCGTCCAGCAACGGGTCCAGCCCGAACGAGGCCTGCAGCGAGGGATAGTAGTAATCGTCGAACGTCGCGTCGGTATAGGTATAGCCGGCGGTCAGGTTCAGCCCCTCGGTCGGCCGCGCCAGAACCTCCAGTTCAACGCCTTGCGACGTGGTCTGGCCCGCGTTGGCGTTGAGCGTGGCGCCCAGCGAGCCCAGCGCGCGGACGATCTGGTCCTCCCACTGGATCTGGAACAGGGCCGCGTTGACGTACAGGCGGCGATCCATCAGCGAGGTCTTGAGCCCCAGTTCATAGTTCCAGCTGGTTTCGGCGTCATAATAGCGTTCCGCCGCCGTGACGTTGGCCAGAGCGTTGAAGCCGCCGGTCTTCACGCCGCGCGCCACCGAGCCATACAGGCGCGCGTTTTCCGTGACCTCCCACGACAGGGCCAGACTGGGCGTGAAATGCTCTTCGGTCAGCGACAGCGCCGGATTGGGGGTCAGAACGACGTTGGTGTAGGGATTGCTCTGGAACGGATCCAGGTTCTTTTCCTCGCGGAAGAAGCGACCCGCCACATCCACGGACCAGGCCGGGGCGAAGCGCCACGTGACGCTGCCGAACAGGGCCATGACTTCCGACGTTTCGGTGTTGCGCAACAGCGTCGATCGCAGCGACCCCGGCAAGGCGGCCTCCAGCGCGGGCGAGGTCACCATGTCCAGATCGACCGACGCCTGTTCCTGATCGGAATAATAGAGGCCCAGCAGGGCGTCGATGTTCGTGCCCGCATAGTCCAGGCGGAACTCCTGCGAGAAGACGCTCAGGTCCGTGTCCTGGGTCTGGAAGCCCAGGCTGGCCGGACCATAGTCGTTGTCGGTGCGCTGCTGGCTTTCCAGCTGGCTGTAGGCGGTGATCGACGACGCCTGCAGGGTCGGCGAGATGTCCCAGCGCCCGGTCAGCGACACCAGGCTGCTTTCACGGTCGAAACCACCGGGCGTCACGGCAAAGCCCTTGGTCTGCGTCGGCACCTCGCCCAGCAGGATCTGCGAGCGACCGGCGAACAGCACCGGGTTGTCGTTCAGGCTGAAATAGCCGGGGTTGTCGCCGGTCGATGTGTCTTCCCACGATGCACGCAGGTCGAACGACACCGCATCCGACGCCTGCCACAACAAGGCGCCCGACAGGGTGCTGGCGCGGCGGTCATCCAGATCCTCGCCCGTCAGATCATTGGTGTAGAAGCCGCCACGCTCGGCGTAGGACATCCCCAGCCGACCGAACAGGCGGTCCTGAACCAGCGGTCCGGAAACGACGGCCGAACCTTCCAGGCGGTCATACTGGCCGACGGTGGTCGAGGCGCGGAACGACGGGTCGTTGGACGGCGCGCGGGTGATCACATTGATAGCGCCGCCGAAGGCGTTGCGGCCATACAGGGCGACCTGGGGCCCCTTGATGACCTCGATCCGTTCGACATCGGACAGCTGGCGATCCATGCCGGATCGCGAACCTTGATAGACGCCGTCGATGAAGAAGCCGACGTTCGACTCGCCCACATTGGTCGACAGGCCGCGAATGACCGGCAGAGCGAAATTGCTGCCCAGCGACACAAAGGTCAGGCCCGGCGTCAGGCGGGCGACATCCTCGATATTGCGCACGCCGCCGCGTTCGATCGTCTCGCTGGACAGGGCGGTGACGCTGGCGGGGATTTCCTGCAGGGTTTCCTCACGACGGCGGGCCGTCACGACCAGATCCCCCAGGGCGGTCACCTGCTCCCCGCCGGCAGGCGCGGACTGGGCAAGCGCGGCGCCGGGAAACAGCGGCGTGGCGACCATGGCGGTCGTGAGCATGAGGCGGGCAAGGCTCCGCCGGGCATGATTGGCATTCGACGTCATCGACAAACCTCCCCTGGCGTCTTCCGCGGCTGCGGCGCGCCTTGATCGTCACCATCAGAATATTTGACGATCCTGTCAATCCGATATCGACATGAGAAAGTTTCTCATCTTATCCGGGATTCGATTGACAAGCCGGACCTCTAAACGCGACTAGGGCGCTGCCGGCGCGGATCGTGTCGCAGAAAGCAGGACAGTCATGGCCAAGACGCCGACCCGTCGCAAGACGCGGACCAATACCCGGCCGACTGACGTTCTGCGCCGTGACATCCTGGACGCCGCCCTGACGATCTTCGCCCGCGACGGCTACGACGGCGCCTCCCTGATGGACATCGCCGTGATGGCGGACACCCGCCACCCGCTGCTGCTCTATCATTTCGGCAGCAAGGAATTGCTGTGGCGTCAGGTCATGGCCCACATCTTCGACGAGTTGAAGGCGCATTATTCGGCGGTCATCGACCTGTCCCGGGATCTGAGCGGTCTGGACAGCCTGAAGATGTTCATCCGCGCCTTCGTGCAGTTCTCGGCCCGTCACCCCGAACGCGTCACCATCGTGCTGGGCGAAATGCGCGCGGACAGCGAACGGCTGGAATGGCTGACCACCGAATACATGCACACCCTGCACAACCAGCTGAACGCCCTGTTCGACAGGGTTGAGGCCGAAGGCCGCCTGAAGCCTATTCCGCGGCCCAACCTGTCCCACATCCTGATCGGCTCGGTCTCGACCCTGTTCATGGCCGAACCGCTGGTGCGTCAGATCTACGGCGTCGAGACGCGGACGCCGGAAAGCGTGTCGGCCCACGCGGACTGGATCATCGAGATGCTGACCAGCGGCCTGATCACGCCGGAGCCGGCCACCGCCTGAGCTCTTGCGCAGTAGGCCCGCCCCACAGGGCCGCCTGCAGTCCGACCTCAAGCTGCCGCGCCTGGCCCTGATCGCCGGCTCGCCACGCCACGTGGCCGTCCGGCCGCACCAGAACGGCGCCGTCGAGGCCGACGCCGTACAGAGCCGAGAAGTCCCGCCCCTCGGGATTCGGACGCGCCCGACCACCGACGATTTCCAGTCGCAGCGGAACGCCTTCGGCCCGAGCGACGCGATCCACCTCAGCCCGCCATGCGCCGCGCGGATCCGATGCAACCAGCAAAACAAAGCCGGTTTCCGCCAGGTCGATCAGCGATGTCTCCTGGGCGTCATCCAGCCACAGGTGCGGCGCGCGGGCGCCCGGCTGACCCGACGGCGCATAGGTTCCGACCTCCCAGTCCGCCTCGCGCGACTGATCAGGCTCGAAGGCGATCGCGCCGTCGGTATAGCGATAGCCCAGCGCCAGGCCGGGGTGGACATAGTGGTCGCGGCGGAACATGGCCGCCCGCCCCGTTTCATCCTTGTCGACCAGCGTCTTCAGATTCCGCACCGCCTCGGCGGCGTTATAGAGGGCGATCGGGCGGCGCTCGCGATCATAGGTGTCCAGCAGGCTTTCATCGGCCCAGCCCGCCAGCACACCGGCCAGCTTCCAGCACAGATTATGCGCGTCCTGCAGGCCCGTATTCATGTTGAACCCGCCGTTCGGCGGCATCAAATGCGCCGCATCGCCGACGAAGAAGGTCGAGCCGGATCGATAGGACTCGGCCACGGCCACGGTCGCGCGCCAGGCGCGCACGTCGATGATCTCGAACTCGTGGTCAGGCACACCCACAGCGGCGCGCAGTTCTGCGACCCAGTCGATCTGGTCCAGCGGCGTCTCGTCCATCACCTTTGGCCGACCCAGCAGGGCGGCGCGGCCATGGGCGTCCACCGGCGCGATGACAGCGGTTCCCACAGTGTCGGGATTGCACAGGGCGAAGAAGGCGGCGGGCGAATCCACGATCTTCGTCAGGTCGGAACGGAACAGCACGCTGATCGCCTCCAGCGTCCGGTCCGCCCCGGTTACGCCGATGCCTGCGCGGCGCCGCAAGGCGCTGCCAGCCCCGTCGGCTGCAATCAGATAGCGGGCGCGAAAGACGTCGGCCTTGTCGGCGCCGATCCGGGTCGCCCGAACCTCGACGCCGTCCGGTCCGTCGGCGATCACCTCGGCCTCCCAGCCAAACCGCACGTCGGCCGTGTCATAGCCCGCCGCCGCCTCGCGCAGGATCGGCTCCAGCACGTCCTGCGACACCAGCATCCCGGCCACAGCGCACGGACTGAGTGACAGGGTGAGCGGATCCCTCATCGAGGCGGCGGGCTCGAACACCTGATCCCAGGGCGACACCAGATCCTTGCCGAAGAAGAATTTGGGCTCGATCCCCACACCCACGTCCAGCACCGCCTGCTCCAGCCCCCACAGCCGCATCAACTCGGTCGAGCGCGGGTTCAGCAGACGGGATTTCGGGTGCGGACTGACCACCGTCGTCCGCTCGATCACCGCATGGCGCACCCCCAGGCGGCTCAGCTGAATCGAGGCGCTCAGCCCCACGGGGCCGCCGCCGACGACGATCACATCTACTTCAATCATGGGCCGGAACACTCGTTTGACAGAACGGTCAAAGATTTATACGAACAAGCACGTTCAATGCAACGACGCCCGGTCGGAAGCTTCAAAAAAATGCACCGGGCCATGGGGAGATCGACAGATGTCAAACACCACGCCGTCCGCTCGCGAAGCCGCTGACCTGGCCGGTCAACAGCTGGCCGCCATGCCTGACTCGCCGGTGCCGCCGGCCATCTTCGTCAATGTCGCGGACATTCCGTGGTCGTCGTTCCCGGGCCATGAACACTGCGCCCAGTTCAAGCTGCTGCGGATCGATCCGGCCACGTTGGGCCACACCATGCTGTTCCGCTACCGGACTGGCGTCGGCGCCCACCGCCATCTGGGCGAGGTCGAGATCCTGAACCTCAGCCCGACCGGCCACTGGTCCTATGTCGGCGAAGGCACGTCGGGGCCGGGCGACTACACCTATGAGTACGCCGGCTCGACCCACGTTGCGATCACCGAGAATGACGAATGGGGCGAGGCTCTGATCATCTCGCGCGGGCCGCTGCAGATGATCAACGAGGACGGCAGCCCCGGCTTCGTGGTCGACGCCTTCGCCTATTACCACGCCGCCGCGGCCAATAATGCGGTCGGTCACCTGCCCTATCCGTTCACGCGGTAGGCCATGTCGAGCGGCATCGACGAGGCCTTCGCCTCGGACGCGCTGACGGAGTCCGTGCGCAGGCTGTGCGCGGACTTCCCGGCCGAATACTGGCGCACGGCCGATGAACAGCACCGTTTTCCGGTGGAGTTCCGGCAAGCCGTGGCCGACGCGGGCTATCTGGGTGTCGCCATGCCCGAGGCCTATGGCGGGTCGGGCCTGGGCATCCGTGAGGCCGCCCTGATCCTGAAGGCCATCGCCGGTTCGGGCGCCGGGGCGTCGGGCACATCCGCCGTGCACATGAACATTTTCGGCCTGCACCCCGTGGTGGCGGCGGGAACCGAGGACCAGAAGGCGCGCTTCCTGCCGCCGATCATCTCGGGCGAGCATCACGCCTGTTTCGCGGTCACCGAGCCCAACTCGGGCCTGGACACGGGCAAGCTGGAGACCGTCGCCCGACGCGACGGTGACCGCTATCTGATCACCGGCCGCAAGATCTGGATCTCGACCGCGCAGATCGCCAGCCACATGCTGATCGTCGCGCGCACGGGCGGCGAAGGCCTGAAGGGGCTGAGCCTGTTCTACGCCCCGCTGGATCGATCCAAAGTCGAGATCCGCGAGATCGACAAGATGGGCCGCGCCGCCGTCGACTCGAACATGCTGTTCATCGAGAATCTGGAAGTCCCCGTCGAAAACCGCATAGGCGCGGAAGGCGACGGGTTCAGAATCCTGCTGCACGGCCTGAACCCCGAGCGCATTCTGGTGGCCGCCGGCTGTATCGGTCTGGGCCTGGCCGCGCTGGAAAAAGCCACCGTCTATGCCCGCGAGCGCGAGGTGTTCGGCCGCCCGATCGGCGCCAACCAGGGCGTGGCCCACCCCCTGGCCGAAGCCTGGGCGAAGCTGGAGGCCGCCGACGCCCTGATGATGCGGGCCGCCGCCCTCTACGATTCCGGCCAGCCGTGCGGTCCCCAGGCGAACGCCGCCAAATACATGGCCGCCGAGGCCAGCTTCGCCGCGTGCGAGGCTGCGGTCCTGACGCTGGGCGGCATGGGTTACGCCAGGGAGTATGACGTCGAACGTCTGTTCCGCGAATCCATGATCGGCCGCATCGCCCCGGTGTCGCGCCAGATGATCCTG
Source organism: Brevundimonas sp. (assembly GCF_004210735.1). GTDB lineage: Bacteria > Pseudomonadota > Alphaproteobacteria > Caulobacterales > Caulobacteraceae > Brevundimonas. The sequence goes on along the minus strand of NZ_SDZL01000041.1, from coordinate 6,761 downwards.
AACTTCATTGCGGAGAAGGTGCTTGACCTCCCCCGATCCTATTGAGCCCAGGACGGGCGAAGGCCCGCTGGCGGGTGTCCGCATCCTGGACCTGACGTCGGTCTTCATGGGGCCCTTGGCCACCGTGTGCATGGCCGACCTGGGCGCCGAGGTCATCAAGATCGAAAGCCCCGACGGCGACATGATCCGACCGGTCGGGCCGGGCGGCGAAGATGGGTTGGGCGCCATCTTCCAGCACCTGAATCGCAACAAGCGCTCGGTCGTGCTGGACCTGAAATCCGAAGCGGGCCTGTCGGCCCTGCTGGAGCTGGCGCGCCACGCCGACGTGCTGGTCTATAACATCCGTCCCGCCGCCATGACCCGGCTGGGGCTGGGCTGGGACCGTCTGCATGCGCTCAACCCGCGGCTGATCTTTGCCGGCGTCTTTGGCTACAGCCAGCGCGGCGCCTATGCGGCCGAACCCGCCTTTGACGACCTGATCCAGGCCGCCTCCGGTTTCGCCCACGCCGTCGGCGTCGCCACGGGTGGTCCGCCCGCCTATGCGCCGGTCACCGTCGCCGACAGGGCAGTAGGCTACTATGCCTTCGGCGCCATTTCGGCCGCCCTGTACGCCCGCTCGCGGACGGGCAAGGGACAGCGGGTCGACATCCCGATGTTCGAAACCATGACCAGCTTCGTCATGGGCGATCATCTGTACGGCCACACCTTCCAGCCGCCACAGGGTGATTATGGCTATCCGCGCCTGACCGCGCGGACGCGCCGGCCCTATCGCACGCTGGACGGCCATGTCTGCTGCACCGTCTATACGGACGCCCAGTGGCGCGCCTTCCTGAACCTGGCGGGTCGCCCCGATCTGTTCGACACCGACCCCCGCTTCAAGGATCTGGGCACGCGGACCCGCCACATCGAAGCCCTGTACGGTCTGGTCGAGGAGATCCTGATGACCCGCACGACCGAGGACTGGCGCGCCGCCCTGCGCCCCTACGGCGTGCCAATCTTCCCGGTCCACGATTTCGACAGCCTGCTGGAAGATCCGCACCTGACCAGCATCGGCTTCTTCCAGGCGACGACCGACGCCACCGGGCGCGACATCCGCATGATGGCCTGCCCCTCGGAATGGAGCGACGGCTTGCCGGGCATTCATTCCCCGGCGCCCCGCAAGGGTCAGGACAACGACAGCGTGCTGGCCTCTATCAAGGCCCCGTCATGACCCGGGCGGACAGCGTGGCCCAGCGGCGCGACGGCGCGGTGTTGACCCTGACGATCGACCGCCCGGATAAGGCGAACGCTCTGGACGGCCCCACCGTGGACACCCTGTTCCACGCCTTCGCCGATCCCGGCGATGCTCGTGTCGTGGTGCTGACGGGCGCCGGCGAGCGCGCCTTTTGCTCGGGCGCCGATCTGTCCGGCCCACTGCCGGAAAGGACAGCGGCGGGGTTCACCCGGTTGCTGGCCGCCATGGATGACTGTCCCGTCCCGATCATCGCCCGCGTCAACGGCGGGGCGGCGGGTGGGGGTGTCGGCCTGTTGTGCGCGGCCGACATCGTCATTGCATCGGACGCCGCCTCGGTCGTGACGCCCGAGGGTCGCGTGGGCCTGTTTCCCTTCATGATCCTGCCCTACCTGCTGCGTGTGGCGTCGACCCGCCGCGTGGCCGAGATGGCCTATACGGGACGCAGGCTGTCGTCTGCCGAAGCGCTGGACGCCGGCTTCTTCACCACGGTCACGCCAGCGACCGAACTCGACCCTCAGGTGTCGCAGACCGCTGCGGCCATCGCCGCCATGGGCCCCCGGGCCATGCGTCTGGGTCGCCAAACCTTCCTGCGCCGCATCTCCGCCGATGGCGGTCCGGACGAGCGCATGGCGCAGGCCTTTCGTGACCTGGCCTCGGGCCCTGAGGCGCTGGAGGGACTGGCCGCTCGCCGCGAACGGCGCGCGCCTGCATGGACGATCACATGAGCCCCGCACATGAGCAATGAAATCCGGATCGCCGGCGCCTCCGGCTTTTGGGGCGACACCGACGCGGCGACCGAGCAGCTGCTGACCTGCCCCCAGCTGGACTACATCGTCTATGACTATCTGTCCGAGATCACGCTGGCGCTGCTGGCGCGGGCGCGGGTCAAAAACGCCAATCTGGGCTACGTCCCCGACTTCCAGCGCGCAATCACGCCCCACCTGGCGACGATCAAGGCCAGGGGTGTCCGGTTGCTGGCCAACGCCGGTGGGCTGAACCCCGTCGCCTGCGCCCAGGCGCTGGAAGCCGCCGCCGAACAGGCCGGGGTCTCGCTCCGGATCGCGGCCGTGACCGGCGACGATGTGATGGATCGGCTTCCCCCGAACGCCCTCGACATGTTCAGCGGCGAGCCGCTGCCGGACACCCTGCTCAGCGCCAACGCCTATCTGGGCGCGGCAGGGATCGTCGCGGCGCTGGCCGACGGGGCCGATATCGTGGTCACAGGCCGATGCGCCGATTCCGCCCTGACCCTGGCGCCGCTGATCCACCGGTTCGGCTGGCGGTTCGATGACTGGGATCGTCTGGCCCAGGGCTCGCTGGCCGGCCATCTGATCGAATGTGGATCACAGGGCGCCGGCGGCCTGTTCACCGATTGGCGCGCGGTCGCCGACGGCTGGGCCGACATGGGCTTTCCCATCGCCGTTTGCCGCGACGACGGGGCCTTCGACATCATCAAGCCCGAGGGCAGCGGCGGCCTGATCTCGCCTTTGTCGCTGACGGAACAGATGGTCTACGAGATCGGCGATCCGGCGGATTATCGCCTGCCCGACGTGATCTGCGACTTGCGCGACGTCCGGTTCGAAACCACGGCGGAGAACCAGGTTCGGGTCACCGGCGCGCGCGGGCGACCGGCGCCGGCCGACTACAAGGTCAGCGCGACCTGGCAGGCGGGTTGGCGGCTGACGGCCACCCTGATGATCGGCGGCCGCGACGCGGCGGACAAGGCACGCCGCGTCGGCGAGGCCATTCTGGAGCGCGTGGCGCGGCTGGGCGCGAAACAGGGCCTGACGCCCTTCGCCCGCACCGATGTCGAGGCGCTGGGATCCGAGGCCAGCTATGGCCCGCACGCCAGGGCCGGCGATACCCGTGAAGTCATCTTGAAGGTGGCGGCTGCGGCTGACGACCCGGCCATCCTGAACCTGCTGTCGCGCGAAATCTTCCCGACCGCGACCGCCATGTGCCCCGGCATCACCGGCGTCGCCGGCGGCCGCCCCGCGCCTTCGCCGCTGATCCGGGGCGGGGCGGTCCTGATCGCCCGGCTGTCCGTGCCCGCCCTCGTCACCATCGAAGGGCGGACGCGCCAGATCCAGCCGGCAGACGTCTCTCAGGCAAATGCTGATGTTCGCTTCCCGACGCCTGCGCCCACGACGACAACTGCCGGAGCACCTTCGCCCGGCGGACTGCTGATTGACCATGCCGTGGCCCGCAGCGGCGACAAGGGGGACATCATCAACATCGGCGTCGTGGCCAGAACGCCCGACGCCTTCGCCATGCTGGAGCACCGCCTGACGGCGGACCGCGTGGCCGACTATCTGGCCCACCTGGGCGCGCGCCGTGTCGAGCGTTTCAGCCTGCCCGGCAGCCACGCCCTGAACTTCCTGTTGCACGGCGCGCTGAACGGTGGCGGCATGGCCAACCTGCGCTTCGACGCCCAGGGCAAGGCGGTCGCCCAGATGCTGCTGGACATGCCGGCTTGAGCTGGACTGTCCGCTGGACCTGCCAGGAAATGATGAGGGCAGCCCTGCCGCTGCCCACCGTTGACGTGCAGGCGGCCTGTGACGGCCCAACTGCGCGCGTTTAGCCCACTGGCTCACCGACGCCCGCTCGGGGCAAGGTCAGGGTCACGCGCCAACGATCTTCGCCATGTTCCTGGAAAACCGTTCCTGCAGGACCGAAGGCGTTTTCCAGGCGACGGCGCACATTGACCAAGCCGCTGCCGGTGCCCGGAGGGTCCGGATAGGGCGACAGGCCGCTCTCGCACACCAACTCGATCCGCCCCTCCATCTCTCGGACCATGATGCGGATCGGGGGCGGATCGTCATGACCGGCCACGCCGTATTTGACGGCGTTCTCGACGAGCGGCTGGAGGATCATGGCGGGCACTGGCGCCCCCAGCAGATCGTCGGGACAGTCCAAGTGAAACGCCAGCTTGTCCAGTCTCAGGCTCTCCAGCTCCAGGAACGCTTGGGCGTTTTCGAGTTCCTCACTCAACGGAAGAGTCTCGCGGTCGATCTCGACGAAGCTGCCGCGGTAAAAGCGCGCCAGGCCGAGCGCCATCCGCTCTATCTCGCCTGCCCGCTCGCGGTTCGCCACTGAGGCCAAGCCGTTCAACGCATTGAACAGGAAATGCGGATTGACCTGAAGACGCAAGGCGTCGAGTTCCGCCCGCTGGGCCTTGAGCCGCGCGGCGTACACGTCCTCACGCGCGCGCGATTCGTTCCGCGTCACAGCGAGCAGCGCCACAGCGGCGGCGTAGAGGCTGAATATCCACAAATAGGATCGCAAGCTGATCTTGAAGACCAGAAGCGGCGGCAGGCCGATCGGTGAAACGACGTAACCTGGCGGCGGCGCAGTCAAGCCCCGGAGCAAGGCCTCACCGATCCACCGCGTCGCGACGAAATCCAGAATGGTCTGAAGGAAGGCCGCCGCGATCGGCGCCACCAGAAAGACCGCCAGCCGGGCGCCGCCTCGGGATGGCGCGCGTTCCAGGCCCACCCGCAGCAGCATCATGAGCAGAAGCCCATGGGCGGCCCAGACGATCGCCATCGGCAAGATTCCGGGGTCGATGAGCGTCTCTAGCAGGATGAAGCCCGTCCAGATCGCCAGGGCCAGCCACTGCAGCCGACGCTCGCCCCGCTGCGCGGTCACGGGCGTTCTCGCGGCGTTTTTCCGTTGAACTGTGGTCCCGCCATTCTTGCCTCAGCCCCTCGTCGGCGCGCCGTCCGCATCGCCGAGATCCTCCATACGCGCACGCACAGCGGCGACGAAACTTTGACCGACGCGAACGACAGTGCCGTCCCCTAACGCCACGACCGTTGTGTAGCTGCCCTGCTTGTGGAAACCGGCGACATCGGAGAGTTTTACATAGGCCGAGCGACTGACGCGAAGGAAGCCGCGGACGGCGATCTGCGGCTCCAGCGCCTCCATGGTCGAGCGCATCAGGTAGGATTCAGTGTCCGTATGCAGGATGACATAATCCCGCGCCGCCTCGATCCATCGGATGACGGCCAGCGGAACCCAGACCTTGCCCTTGCGCCGATCGACCCAGAAGCCGTCCAGATAGCCGTCGCCACGCGGCTTCGGCTCGGCAACGCCTTCAGCCTGTCCAAGCTGGGCCACGAGACGCCGTCGGCGGGCCTTGTGAAGAGCGGTCTCCAGGCGTTCGGCCTCAACCGGCTTAAGGAGATAATCGACGGCATCGGTGTCGAACGCCTCAAGCGCGAAATGATCAAAGGCTGTGACGAACACCACTTCCGTTGTCGGCAGGGCGCGAAGGCTGCGCGCCAGGGCCAGCCCGCTCTGTTTCGGCATGCGAATGTCCAGAAACACCAGGTCAGGCTCCAGCCTGGTGATCTCATCGGCGGCTTCCTCGCCGTCGCGTGCAAAGCCGACCACTTCCACGTCCGGCATGACGCGCAACAGGCTCTCGAGTCGCTGGATCGCCAGCGGCTCGTCATCGACCAACAGCACGCGCAAGGTCATGGCCGTTTCCCCCAGGTCATTCCGCCGGCAGACGCAGGCGCGCCGCCACGCTGTCGACGCCAAACACGATCTCAAGCCGGTCCGCCGAACCATACATCATCGAAAGTCTCTGCGAGAGGGGCCTGATCGCTTCGCGAAATCGGGGCGAACCGAGCGTTGCGGGTCTATCGAACCGCAGCTCCAGTTCCACCAGGGTGTCCGCGCCCTGCGCGCCTGCGGTCAGAGTGGTCTCGTACAGGGCGGGGGCTGCGTCGCGTCCCTGCATAACCGCCGCCTCCACAAGAGGCAGAAGGATAAGACAAGGCGTTTCCCGATCTTCCACGCCAGCCTCGAGTGCGACCTTCACGGAATCAGGACGATCCATTCGTATAGCCTCGATCTCAAGCAAGGCGCAGGCGAGCCCCGTTTCCCGCTCGAGGGATATGACCGCGGGCTCTTCGGCCCCGGATGGCGCGCGGAGGTAACGCGCGAGGTTGCCGACCAGGCGGTCCGCATCGGACGCGCGCCCCCCGATGATCAACCCCGACAAGCTGTTCAGGGTGTTGAACAGAAAATCGGGGTCGAGTTGCGAACGCAGCAGATCCACCTTGGCGCGGAGCAGGCTCCGGGACGCGTCATCGTCATCGCCAGCGACAGAGATCAGGGCGCGGGTGACGTCGAGCGCTGACCCTGAAACGTGATCGACCGGTGAAGACGCCATTCGGAAAGAACTCACTGGATAGAAGGACGCCGGCGCCGCACGGCGTGGCGGGGTCTCACAGAGGCTGTGCAGCGGACGTATGGGGTGGAGCCGACCCTTTCAGTGATCCAGCCGCCCTCCGACGCGAAGCCGAATAAGTCGTATCGACGGCTGCGCGACGAAATTACGTTGAGCGCCTGATCTCGCCGCGACGTTATGGACGCCGTTACGGCACGGGGCCCGCCAACCCGGCCGCCCTTTCAGGCGGCGGCCGGGCTGTTGCGTGTCACCAGCTGAACTTGATCCCGGCGCGGGCGGTGAAGCCCTCGACCTCGCCGAAGTCGCCTTCGGCCTGGATGAAGCCGC
>NZ_SDZL01000132.1 GCF_004210735.1 Brevundimonas sp. | reverse complement strand
AACATCCGCCCGATCTGCGGGTAGGAGCATTTGGTCAGCTGGCGCGAGAGATACATCGCGAACTGGCGCGGCTGGGCGAACTGGCGCTTGCGGCAGGCGGACTCGAGGTCGAGCTTGGTGACGCCGTAGGCTTTTGCCGTCACGTCCTTGATCGTGTCGATCTTCGGCGCGCGGGCGGGAGCGCCGCCCATCTGCAGCTGGATCGATTTCTCGACGGCGGTCTTGTCGAGCGGTTTGCCCGCGAGGACCGTGCCGCAATAGACGTTGCGGACGGCGCCGTGGAGCGCGCGGCCGGACGCCGGCAGACGATCGGCGAGGAGATCGATCCACTCTTCGGTGAGGTGGAATTCAGCGTCGATCGCGGTGGCGGCCAGCGAGACGGCGTCTGCTTTCGCGCGGACGATCTCGCGGCGGAGATTGCGCTCGGGCAGTTCCATCTGGGCGATAACGCCGCCGTGGATTTCGTCGCGCATGCGCTCGTCGAGCTGGTCGATGAGGGCGGGCGTCTGATCGGCCGCCAGGACGACGACGCCGCCGTGCGAGACGATGGCGCGGAGGTGCGAGAAGAACTCGACCAGCGTGCCCGGCTTGGAGCAGATGAACTGGAAATCGTCGAGCAGGACGACCTTGGCGCGGCGGACGAGCGTGCGGAGATCCGACGTGTCCTTGCGCTTGACGCCATCGACGAAGGCGACGGTGAAGTCTTCCGACGACATGTAGAGGCAGCTCTGTTCGCCACGAGTGGCCTTGAGCGCCTGTTCGATGCCTTTCAGGAGGTGGGATTTACCCACGCCGTGCGGGCCGACGATGGTGACCACGTTGGCTTCGACGCCGGCGCCCATGGCGAGGCGGCGGGCGAGGCCGAAGGCGATGCGGTTGCTGTCGCCGACGAGGAAGTTTTCGAGGGTCTGCGCGCCTTCGGCGCTGATTTCGACGGGTTCGGCGTCAACGTCGGCGAAGTCTTCCACGACACCGTCTTCGTCGTGTGCGATGGCTTCCGCCGCCGGCTGGACGAGGTCGAGGACTTCTGGGGCGATGCGGCTACGCGCTTCGATGCGCACGGAGCGGCCGTTCGGGTCGGACTGGTCCCAGGCCTGCTGGATGATGTGGCCGAAGTCGGTGTCGACGCGGCTGCGCTGATAGTCGTCCGACGCGGCCAGCAGGACTTCGCCATTAACTTCGGCCACGAGGTCGAGCTTGGCGATCCAGGCGTCGAACTTCTGGTCGCCGAGACGGCGACGCAGGGTCGCGCGCACCGCCGCCCAGACGGCCGGCACTTCGCTCGCGGAATCCGAGAACTGGTTAGCGCGGGAAACCGGAGACGGCTCCGCCATGCGGCCCGCCCCGCCCATCCCGCCAGATACAAAACGCGTGGTGTTCTGTT
>NZ_SDZL01000091.1 GCF_004210735.1 Brevundimonas sp. | reverse complement strand
GTCAGGTGCTGTGGCAAGTGCGGCCGCCCCGACCATGAAGGCGCAGATCGCGCGGGGCGCCCGCACTTGCCACAGCACCTGACCGGGCGCCGACGACGGATCACGCAGCGCCTCCAGATAGGTGGCGAACGACAGACTGGCTTCGCCCAGCAGGACGGCGACGACGATAGCGATCAGCGCCCCGCTCGTCAGGCCTCCGATCAGCCTGCGCTCGGCCGCCCTCATTGGCCCTGCTCCGCCAGCATGACGGCGGCGTCCGCCGCAAACCACGCGGGACACGTCAGAGCGGCGGCGGGCAGACGCGCTGCGACCTTGCCCTGTGACGCCTTGCGCACGACCGGATGCCGCCCCGGCCCGCGCCAGTCGGAACGGACCTGTTCAAAGAAGCCCAGCACGAACCGCGCGGGCGGCTCCAGCGCGATCCGCTCGACGCTGACCGGAGCAAAGCCGGGCCCCGCCAGATTGGCGAATCCGGCTGCCCGGAAGATGGCGTCCATCAGCGTGCCGGCCCCGGCCGTGAACCCGCCCGCCGTCAGATACAGCGCCGTTCGGTCGGGCGCCGCGGGCCGCCTGGCGCGCACCAGCTTGCGATCCATCCGGGCGATCAGGGCCTCGCCGCGTGCGGACTGGTTCAGACCCGCAGCCACGGCGCGGATGTTGTCGCGCACGCCGGACATCTCGGTCTGGTCGGGAATGGTTACAACTCGGACGCCTCGCCGCTCCAGCGCGCCCAGCATCCTTTGATCGCCGCCCCAGTAGCGGACCACGACATCCGGGCCGAAGCCTATGGCCGCCTCAAGCGTCGGCCGGACGGTGCGCCGCCCACGGGCGTCGTCCCGCATCCAGGAATCCGGCGCATGAGCGCGGGGCGACAGCGCCAGTTCGGCGTCTGGCGCCAAAGCCAGGACATACTGATCGGCGCACTGATCCAGCGTCATGATCCGAAGCGGCTGCGCCGCAACCGCATTCGCCGCCGTCAGAAAAAGACCGGCCGCCGCCCCCCCGAGCCCGGCTCTCACGAGCGGAAGAGGCCGTCGAACAGGGCATCCAGCAAGGTTCGGCTCAGCAAATCGCGATCCACCCAGTCAAAATAGGGCTTGGTGATCATCAACGAGACGACCCCGTGATTGCCCGCCCACAGGGCCTGGGCCACGGCGCGGGGGTCGCCTTTTACACGGCCCGCGGCGGCCGCTTCACCCACCACGGCTTCGAACGAGCGGAACAGTTCGGCGCCCAGTTGCTGGGCCGCTGTTTCGGCGCCGTCCCGCGCCTCGACCGGGCGGGTCAGGTAGATCAGGCGATAGGCGTTCGGATTCTCGAACCCGAAGGCGACATAGCCCTCCATCATTCGACGCAGCTTTTCTTCCGGCGCCGCCTGCTCGTTCAGGATCCGGCGGTGGGAGGCCAGCAGCGTGTCAAAGGCCGAGCGGCAGATCTCGTGCAGGATCTCGCTCTTCTCGGCGAAATGCATGTAGAGCGCGGTCGAGGACAGGCCCACCTCGTCCGCGATCTTGCGGATCGTTGCGCCCTCATAGCCGTGCTCGACGAAGATTCGCTCTGCAGCGGCGAGGATTTCGGCGCGGCGAACATGGCCCTCGCCCTTGGGCTTGCGCGCCGAACGTGGACTGGCGGTCGTGGCGGAGGACAATCGAGGCTCCCGAACTAGGCGTCCGTGATAGCGCTATTCCCGCTCCGGCGCCATTCGTTGGCATTACTCGCTTGCCGTGTGCCGCCGGCGCCGCTAGCGGTTGAGAATGGCGGAGGGGGCTCCATCAGGCAGGTTCGACACGGGCGCGCATGACCGGCGTGTGCGCCTCGCCATGGCCGACAGCGCGGCGCGACCGGGCCTGACGAAGGGGCAATGGATTGCGGTGGCGATACTGGCCATCGCTCTGATCTCGGCCATCGTGATTGCGCCAGGCGGCACCGGGCTGACGCTGGTGCTGCTGGTCGGGGCCGGATTTGTGGCCTGCGCGCTGTGGCGCCTGCTGCTGGTGATGACGCCCAGAAGCAATGTCCAGCCCGTCGAGCCCCTCGCCGAATGGCCCCGCTATACCGTGCTGGCCGCCTTGCATGACGAGGCGGCGGTCGTGCCGCAGTTGATCGCCCGCCTGTCCCGACTGGATTATCCCGCCGACAAGCTGGAAGGCTTCCTGCTGCTGGAAGCGCACGACCGCGCCACGATCGCTGCGGCCAACCTGTGCCAGCGGCCCGACTGGCTGCAGATTCTGGTGGTCCCTTCCGGCCAGCCGCAGACGAAGCCCCGGGCGCTGAACTGGGGATTGCTGCATGCGGCGGGAGACCTGGTCACCGTTTATGACGCCGAGGACGACCCCGACCCGCTGCAACTGAAAGAGGCAGCCGCACGGTTCGCGGCAGAGACCGCCTCGATGGCGTGTCTGCAGGCGCCGCTGCGGATCCGGTCGCGGTTGCGGGCGCGAACGGCCGCGCCGTTCCTGGATCGCCAGTTCGCCGCTGAATACGCCGCCCTGTTCGAGGTCATCCTGCCCGCCATGGCGCGACTGGGTCTGCCTTTTCCACTGGGCGGGACCAGCAACCATTTCCGGGTCGATGTGCTGAGGGCCGTCGGCGGCTGGGACGCCTGGAACGTGACCGAGGACGCGGACCTGGGCTTTCGCCTTTGGCGGCATGGCTGGCGGCTGGGCATGATCAGCCGGCCCACCTATGAGACCCCGCCAGAGCGGCTGGAGGTCTGGCTGCCCCAGCGCACCCGGTGGCTGAAGGGCTATCTGCAGACGGTGATCGTTCATCTGAGGAAGCCGCTGGGACTGGGACCGCGTGGGCTGCTTGCTCTGACCATGACGCTGGGGATGGCGCTGCTCGCCGCGATGACCCACGCGCCGTCTCTGGCCTGGATCATCAGTGGGGTGTTGATCTCGGTGCGGGCCGGCATATCGCCGGATCTGCCGTTCCATGCCCTGGCCGTTCTGGCGATGGGCGCGATCTCGGCCTGGGGAACCTGTTATCTGGGCGCGCGGCGAGCGGGCATCCGTTATGGGCCGCTCGAGATGGCTTCGGCGCCGGCCTACTGGTCATTGCTGACGCTGGCGCTGATCCAGGCGATCTGGCGGCTGATCCGCGAGCCTCATGTCTGGGACAAGACCCCGCATCAGCCCGATACCGCCGACGAAGCCATCCCGGTGGCTGGACGCGGCCCGGCCTGAACCCTATCAGCGGAACATGCCGCCGGTTCTTTCCCCCTCGCCCGAAACCCTCGTCACCCGGGGATGGTCCGATTACGCCCTGCTGGACAGCGGCGACGGCCGCAAGCTGGAACGCTATGGCCGCTATACCGTGGTCCGGCCCGAGCCTCAGTGCTTCTGGGCGCCGCGCGATCCGGCGGCGTTCGAGCGCGCCACCGCCGTGTTCGACCCGCAGCAGGAAGAAGAGGATGCCGGTCGCTGGCGCTTTGACGCACACGGGCCCATCGACGCCTTCCCGCTGAAATGGCGCGATGTGCGCTTCACCGGCCGGTTCACGCCGTTCCGGCACCTGGCCTTCTTCCCCGAGCAGGCGGCGAACTGGGAATGGCTGGATGCCCGCATCCGCACGCTGGACCAGCCCCGCATCCTGAACCTGTTCGGCTATACCGGCGTGGCCAGTCTGGCGGCGTCGGCCGCCGGCGCCGTCGTGACCCATGTCGACGCCTCGAAGAAGTCCCTCGCCTATGCCCGCGAGAACGCCGAGGCGTCGGGCTTGTCCGACCGGCCGATCCGCTGGATCGTCGAGGACGCCCGCAAATATGTGGCCCGCGAGGTGCGTCGCGGCGTCAAATACGACGGCATCATTCTGGACCCGCCCAAATACGGGCGCGGCCCGACGGGCGAGGTCTGGCGGCTGTTCGAGGACCTGCCCGGCCTGCTCAAGGATTGCGCCGCCCTGCTGTCGGACGATGCGTCATTCCTGCTGCTGAACGCCTATGCGGCGCGGATTTCGGGCCTGTCGCTGGCGCATCTGATGGCCGAGGCGACCCATGATCGCGGCGGGCGGATCGACTGGGGCGAACTGGCCCTGTCCGAGGACGGCGACCAGGCGCGGGCCATCGGCCTGAGCTTCTTCGCCAGATGGAGCGCCTGATGTCGGACCGCGTCATCACTTCGCTGACCAATGACACGATCAAGTCGGTGCGCGCCCTGCACATGCGCAAGGAGCGCGAGGCGACTGGCCGATTCCTGGCCGAAGGGCTGAAATTCATCGGCGAGGCGCTGGATCAGGGCCGCGCCCCGGTCATGCTGCTGGTCGGTGAAGAAGCGCGCCCTCACCCGCTGCTGGATTGCGCCAAAAACGAGACGCGCAACGCGGGCGGACAGGTCATCGTCGTCACCCACGCCATCCTGGAAAAGATCAGCCGACGCGATAATCCGCAGACTGTGCTGGGCGTGTTCGAACAGGCGTTCACGCCGCTGTCGGCGATCCGCCCGGACAGCGCGCCGTGCTGGGTCGCGCTGGAGCAGGTGCGCGATCCCGGCAATCTGGGCACCATCATCCGCACGGCGGACGCGGCAGGATGTGGAGGGGTCATCCTGATCGACGACTGCGTCGATCCCTTCTCGGTCGAGGCGGTGCGGGCGACCATGGGCTCGGTCTTCGCCGTGACCATTTCAAAGGCGACGACCGAGGAATTCCTGGCTTGGCGCGCCGACTGGCCAGGCAGCGTCATCGGCACCCGGCTGGACGCCACGCACGGCTATCGCGATGCACCGGTCAAGACGCCGGCCCTGATTCTGATGGGTAACGAACAGGCCGGCCTGACCGACCGCCTGGCCGCCGCCTGCGACCTGAACGTCAAGATCCCCATGCGCGGCCGTGCCGACAGCCTGAACCTGGCCATCGCCACGGGCGTGATGGTCTATGCGGTGACGGACGCGGCCTAGCGCCGCTGATCCGCCGTTTGGGCGCGAATGACGCCGAAGTCGACGCCTTCCTTCCACTCGGGCCACCGCCGGGAGTTGGCCAGGTCGCGCGCCAGCTCATAGGTCAGCGTCAGGTTCTGCCGCGCCGCGCCCAGGTTCAGGTCGGGCCGCCACTCGTCGTCCAACTCGTGGTAGAACAGCTCGTTCAGCCGCGCGATCTCCGCCACACCGGCTTCCCGACCGCCGACAATCAGGTCGGAGCCCCCATCGAAATACAGGGCGGGCACGCCCTTCTCGGCGAAGCTGACGTGGTCGGAGCGGTAATAGAATCCCTCTTCCGGATGGGTGTCGGGGATCGCCACCCGACCATCAGCGGTCAGCGCCGCGATCAGGTCGTCCTCAAGCGTCGATTTGCCGAAGCCGATGATCTCGACGTCGCGCGTCTCGGTCGTCAGCGGAATCATATCCATGTTGAAGTTCGCAGCCGTGGTGGCCAACGGATAGATCGGATGCTCGGCGTACCACTGGCTACCCAGCAGGCCGCTTTCCTCGGCGGTGACACTCAGGAAGACGACCGATCGCTCCGGACGCGGACCGGCGGCGAACAAGCGCGCCAGTTCGATCAGAGCGCCCGTGCCCGAAGCATTGTCCCAGGCGCCGTTATAGATGCTGTCGCCGTTCGCATCCGGCGTCGCCGCCACGCCCAGGTGGTCCCAGTGGGCGCTGAACAGCACGGTCTCGTCCGGCCGGGTGCGTCCCGGCAGCCGGGCGACGAAATTGTAGGAGCGAATGGGGGTGACATCGTAATCCGCCTTGATCGACAGCCGGGCGTTGCCGATGGGGGCGGCGGTCATCGGGCCGGCGGCGGCCTGGGCCTGCAACGCCGAAAGGTCGAGGCCTTGGGCGTTGAACAGTTCGACGACGGCCGGACCGCGCATCGAGCCGCTGAACTGAAGCTGCGGCGCCTCCGACTTCAGTCGGATGTAGGGACGCGGAGGCGGCGTCGGGGCGACGACAGGAGACGCAGGAGCGCCGGCGGGGGCAGCTACCACTGGCGGAGCGGTCGCGGGGAAAGAGATCGCCCCAACGGCGCCACGTGCGAGATATTGTGCGTTCTTGGTTCCCCCCCGTCCGTGATTGGTGCGGGCGTGCCCCTCGAACAGGCCTTTGTCCGAGCGGTCGTCCGGCTCACCGGCCAGATAGACCACGATCTTGCCGGTCAGGTCCGCGCCGGCCAGATCGTCCCAGCCCAGCTCCGGCGCATGAATGCCGAAGCCGACGAAGATGAGGGGCGCATCCCGCACATCGACCTGACCAGAGCCCTGGCCGGTGGCGAGACGGATCGAACCGCCGTCGAGCGCCGTCCGAACGTCGCCACTGAGCAGCGCGATCTGCGGCGCGGACGAAGGCAGGAAGCTGAGCAGGTCGACCGGTTGCAGCCAGCCGCCATTCTCGCCGCCCGGCTCAAGCCCCAGCGCCGCATACTGGGCGGTCAGGTACTCCAGCGTCTTCGTCTCGCCCGCCGTGCCGGGCGCCCGCCCCTCAAAGCTGTCATCCGACAGAATCCGGATGTGCTGCGAGATGTTGTCGATCGACAGGACCGCATCCTGCGCCAGAGCCGGTCCAACCATCGCCAGGAACGCCGCCCCGGCCATCAACACACAACGCATCGCAATCCCCTCAGAGTTTGAGCGACAAGAAACACGGTCCGGGCGTGCCTACAATGGCCTAGGTTCCGCGCGGCTTGGCCCGGCTGGTGGGCTGGGCGTCGGCGGGGTTTTCGGGCCAAGCCGCGCGGAACCTAGGCCATTGTAGGCACGCCCGG
>NZ_SDZL01000090.1 GCF_004210735.1 Brevundimonas sp. | reverse complement strand
GTGTCGATGGTGTCTGTGGTCACGTTCGCCGGGGGACCTTCGGATAGGGGGAGCCGTCACGGTGGAAATAGCGGTCGGACCCCTTGGGCGCGACCATGTCGATATCGGGATAGTCACAGGCGTCGCCGCCGCCCGGCGTGCGCGTGCCGACCTCCAGCAACAGCGCGTCGCGGTCCGTTCGGTTCTCAAGCTTGTGGCCGTTGGGGACGCCGGCCTTGAAGCCGGCGCAGTCGCCGGCGCGCAGGACGGTCTCGCCGTCATTGTCGACCAGCACCACCTCGCCCTCGACCACCCAGACAAACTCGTCCTCTTCCGCGTGCCAGTGCCGCTGGCTGGACCAGGCCCCTGCCGGAAGGCGCAGCAGATTGACGCCGAACTGCGTCAGGCCGACCGCGTCGCCCAGCCGCTTGCGGCGGCGCGACAGGCAAGGTTCCGCATGGGGGTCGGGATAGCTGGTCCCGTCGATGGCGGGCGCGCTCGATATGTCGATCTTCGGCATGGCGTCGGGCCTTCTCGCGGTCGCGCTTAGTGCCTAAAGCATAGAGCCATGAGCGCCGCATCACATCCTGTCATCGATCCTGTCAGCCTGACCCAGGAGCTGATCCGCCGTCCCTCGGTGACGCCTGCCGACGAGGGCGCCATGGACATCATCGAGCGGGTGCTGACGCAACTGGGCTTCCATGTCCGGCGGATGCCGTTCGAGAATATAGAGAACCTGTATGCGCGGCGGGGGACGGCCTCGCCCAACCTGTGTTTCGCGGGCCATACCGACGTGGTGCCGACCGGCCCGACCGAGGCGTGGAGCGCCGCCCCGTTCGAGGGCGAGGTGCGCGACGGCGTGCTGTACGGCCGCGGCGCGGTGGACATGAAGGGCGGGATCGCCGCCTGGATCGCGGCGGTGTCGCGCGTGCTGTCCGAGGACGAGCCCAGAGGTTCGCTGTCCTTCCTGATCACCGGCGACGAGGAGGGCGTCGCCCTGCACGGCACCAAGCGGGTGGTCGAGGCCCTGGCCGCCGAGGGCGAGGTGATCGACGCCTGCGTGGTGGGCGAGCCATCGTCGCAGCACCATCTGGGCGACACCATCAAGATCGGCCGACGCGGCTCGATCAACAGCTGGATCACGGTCAAGGGCCGCCAGGGGCACGTCGCCTATCCCGAACGCGCCGCCAACCCGGTGCCGGTGGTCGCGCGACTGGCGGCGGACCTGGAGGCGCACGAACTGGATCAGGGCTACACCGCCTTCCAGCCGTCGAACCTGGAGATCACCACCATCGACGTGGGCAATCCCGCGTCCAACGTCATTCCGGCCGAGGCCAAGGCGCGACTGAACATCCGCTTCAATCCCAACCACACGGGCGACAGCCTGGCCGAATGGCTGAACCGGATGGCGGGCGAGGCGCAGGCGCGATCGGGCCTGCGGATCGAGATGGAGCATCTGTGCTCGGGCGACGCCTTCCTGACCGAGGTCGGGCCGTTCGTCGAGGCGGTGCAGGACGCGGTGGAGACGACGCTGGGGCGTCGGCCCGAGGCCTCGACCACCGGCGGCACGTCGGACGCGCGCTTCATCCGCGCCCTGTGCCCGGTGCTGGAGCTGGGCCTGGTCGGCCAGACCATGCACCAGATCGACGAGCGCACCCCGACGGCGGAACTGTACGCCCTGAGCGAGGCCTATGAACGGGTCATCCGCACGGTGACGGAGCGGCTGGGCTAGGGATCTGGGTCAGGGAGAAACGGCCATGGCGGATCAGGCGAAGCGCAAGGTGAAGACGGCCCCGACCGCCTGGCGCGACGTGGTCCTGATCTGCCGCAAATGTCAGAAGAAGCTGGACGGCGGTTTTGGGCCCGAGGGCGACCTGACGCTGAAAAAGGCGCTGAAACGCTATCTGAAGCGCGACCACATCCGCGTGGGCAAGGGCCGCAAGGCCGAGCTGGCGCTGATCTCGACCGGCTGTTTCGACGTCTGTCCCAAGGGGGCGGTGACCGTGGTGAACGCGGCGCGACCGGACGCGTTTCTGGTGGTGCCCACCGGGGCTGACCTGCTGGAGGTTCGGGCGCGACTGGGTCTGTCCGACGGGCGACGGAACCGGCCGACGCTTGCGGTGATTGGAGAGGCGTCCGCCGTCCCGCCCGAAGAAGAGCCGTCATGAACCTGAGGTCCCCGGCTTTCGTGCTGCTGTTCCTGGTCAGCCTAATCGCGGCGGCGGGGAATATGGCGCTGCAGTCGGTGCTGCCGGCCATCGGACGCGAGTTCCGTCTGGCGGACACCCTGGTGTCGGGGGCCTTCGCGGTGTCGGCGCTGCTGTGGACCCTGACGTCCGGCCTGTGGGCGCGCCAGTCTGATCGGCTGGGCCGCAAGCGGGTGGTGATGATCGGCCTGGGCGGATTCGTCGTGTCGATGCTGGGGTTCGGCCTGTCGGCGACGGCGGGGCTGGAAGGCTGGCTGACGGTGGCGACCGCCTTTCTGCTGATGGCGTTTTCGCGCAGCCTGTACGGCCTGTTCGGCTCGGCCGCGCCGATCGCAGCCCAGGCCTATATCGCCGACCGCACCGACCGCAGCCAGCGGACCCAGGCGATGTCGCTGCTGGCGTCGGCCCAGGGGCTGGGCACGGTGATCGGGCCGGCGCTGGCGCCCTTTTTCATCCTGCCCGTCGTCGGGCTGGCGGGGCCGATGTACGCCTTCGCCCTGATCGCCCTGATCGTGCTGATCGCCGTCTGGCGTGGCCTGCCCAGCGGCGGGGTGGAGCGGATTCCCACCCGTCGCGAGGACACCGGCAAGGGTCTGTGGAAGGACCCGCGCGTCCGCGACTTCGCCGTCTATGGACTGCTGGTGTCCAGCGCCCAGGCCGTCAACATCGGGGTTCTGGGTTTCCACGTCATCGATGTGATGGCGGAATCTGGCATGGGCGCGCGCGAGGCCCAGCCCTTTATCGGCATCGCCATGCTGGCCGGGGCGGCGACCACCCTGATGGCCCAGTGGGGACTGATCCCGCTGCTGCGGCTGCAGCCACGCGACCTGATGCGATGGGGGGCGGCGCTGGCGCTGCTGGGCAATCTGCTGACCATCGTGGCGCCGGGCTTCTTTGGCGTGGCGGTCGGTTATGCGGTCATCTCCATCGGCGCCGGCTTTGCGCGACCGGGCTTCACCGCCGGTTCGTCGCTGGCCGTGCGAGCCGACGAGCAGGGGGCGATCGCCGGCCTGATGATGGCGCTGGCGGGGCTGGGCTTCCTGGCGCCGCCGGTGATCGGCGTGGCCCTGTATCAGTTGGCCGAGCCCGCCCCCTTTATCGCCAACGCCGTGGTTCTGTTGCTGGCGCTCGGGTTTGCGCTGTGGAGCGGGCCGTTGCGGCGGGCGACCTCGGCCCACCCGGCGGAACACGAGGGGACGCTGGAAAGCCCGCCCGCCTCGCAGCCCGGCCCCGAGGGCGGTCGTTGAGGGTCTTTCTTCCGGCGAAAAGCCGTGCGAGACGGCAGGAATGGACACGGCCCACATCGAAAAGCGCATCGGCATGCGCGCGCCATCGGAAACGATCTGGGCGGTCATCACCGATCTGCCCGGCTGGGACCGCTGGAACCCGCATGAGACAGGCGTCGAGGGCGTCATCGCCTTTGGTGGTGCGCTGAGCCTGACTGAAAATCTGCCCGGCGTGGGCGAGCGGCGGGTGATGGCGGCGGTCGGGGACTGGCGGCCCTATTCGCGACTCGTGTGGTCGGAAAAGCGCGGCTGGATGTTCGGCATGACCCGTTATTTCGACATCGAGGAGATGGAGGCGGGCAGTTGCATCGTCACCACCGGCGCCCTGTTCACCGGCCTGCGCGGCGAACTGTTCCACGACAGGCATCGCCCGGCGATCCGCGGCGCCTATGAAGCCATGCTGGAGCAACTGCGCCTGACCGTCGAAGGTTGAGCGTTCAGCCTCGCCAGCCTCAGCCCATATTGTCCTGAATCTGGATGATGGCCGGCCCCAGGATCACGACGAACAGCACCGGCAGGAAGAAGACGATCATCGGCACGGTCAGCTGGGCCGGCAGGGCCGCCGCCTTCTTTTCCGCCGCCGCCAGACGCAGGTCGCGGTTTTCCTTGGCCATGACGCGCAGCGCCGAGCCCAGAGGCGTGCCGTACTGTTCCGCCTGGGTCATGGCGGTGGCCACCGACTTGACGCCCGGATGGTTGGTCCGTTTGGCCAGTCCCTCATAGGCCATGCGCCGCTCGGGCAGATAGGACAGTTCGGCCGACAGCAGGCTGAGCTCCTCGGCCAGGTCGATGGATTGGCCGCCCAGTTCCTGACTGACCTTCTGGATCGCGCCTTCGATCGACATGCCGGATTCGACGCAGATCAGCAGCAGGTCCAGCGCATCGGGGAAGGCCTGCATGATCGAGGTCTTCCGCTTGGAGATGCGGTTCGAGAGATAGATGTTCGGCGCATAAAAGCCGGCCACGGTCGCGGCCATCACCGCCGTGATCCGCGTCATCAGCGGCAGGCCGAAATCATTGAAGATGAACAGGTAGAAGACTGCGATCGCAAAGAAGACGAACGGCATCGAGAAGCGGAAGAAATAAAAGGCCGTCAGCGGCTTGGGGCCCCGATAGCCGGCCTGGGCCATCTTTTCCGCGACCTTTGGATCTTCCAGCAGTTTGGTCAGGTTCAGCCGTTCGACGACGCGCTTCTTGAACCCCTCGTCGGTCTGGCGAAGGCCGCCGGGGCTGTTCTGGTTGATGGCCTGACGCGAGCGGCGTTTCAGCTCGTCCCGGCGTACGGCGACGGCCTTCATCCGCTTGTCCAGATCGACGCCGCCAGTCATGGCCCCCAGCAGGGTGAACAGGGTGGCGAAGACGGCCAGACCCACGCCCAGGCTGAGCAGGTTCTGGATGTCGGTGAAGAAGCTGACGACCCCGGACATTCGCGCCTCAGAACTTGAACGAGATCATGCGCTTCATCATGAAGACGCCGGTCGCCATCCAGAACGCCGCCACCAGCAGCATGAACTGGCCGCGCTGCTCGGTGAACAGCAGCATGATGTATGAAGGCGTCGACAGGAACACGAGCACCATCACCACGATCGGCAGCGAACCGATGATGCCGGCCGAGGAGATCGCCTCGGACGACAGAGCCTTGATCTTTTCGCCCATCAGACGGCGCGCGCGCAGCACGGTCGACAGATTGCCCAGCGCCTCGGCCAGATTGCCGCCGGCCTTTTGCTGGATGGCGATGACGATGGTGAAGAAGCGCAGTTCCGGCGTCGGCATGCGGTCGAACATCTTCTCCAGCGCCTGTTGCAGGGTCAGGCCGACCGACATGCCCTCGACCAGACGCTGGAATTCGGGGCCCAGGGGCGCCGGGCTCTCGCGGGCGATGATCTTGAAACAGTCGTGGACCGGCAGGCCCGACTTGATGCCGCGCACGATGACGTCGACGGCGTTGGGGAATTCGAGCGAGAATTTCTTGGCCCGGCGCCCGGCGATGAAGCCGACCACCCAGCGCGGCAGACCCAGACCGGCCGCCAAGGCCGCGCCCAGACCGATCAGCGGGTTGGCGCCCAGCACCACGATCACGGCCATGACGGCCAGGCCGACGAAGGCGCTGACGATGAAGAAGGTGCGAACGCTCATCGCCAGACCGGCCTGATGCAGGCGCGCGGCCATGGTCATGCGGGCCTTGCGCTCGCGGCGTTCGGCCTCCTTGAGCTGTTCGACGATCTGTTTGCGGCGGGCTTCGGGCGTGTTGGCGGCGGCGGTGGCGGCGGCCTTGCGGGCCGAGGCTGCCGTCTTGATACCGCCCATGGCCTGGGCGCGCTTGACCGCCTTGGCGCTGGAATCGTCGCCGCCGACCAGCACCCAGCCCAGGCTGCCGATGGTGATGAAGGCCAGCACCGCTGCGAGAATGGGTAGCATCCGCCCTACTCCGCCGCGTCCAGGGCCTCGGCCAGTTCCCGCTCCAGCCCATAGTAGCGGGCGCGGTCCCAGAAGCGCGGGCGGCCGATGCCGGTCGAACGGTGACGCCCGACCACGCGGCCGTGCTCGTCCTCGCCGGTGATGTCGTAGACGAACAGGTCCTGGGTCACGATCACGTCGCCTTCCAGACCGACGACCTCGGTGATGTGGGTGATGCGGCGCGAGCCGTCGCGCAGGCGGGCGGCCTGTACGATGACGTCGACCGAACCCACGATCATCTCGCGGATCGTCTTGGACGGCAGGCCATAGCCGCCCATGGTGATCATCGATTCCATCCGGCTGATGGCCTCGCGCGGGGAGTTGGCGTGCAGCGTGCCCATCGAGCCGTCGTGGCCGGTGTTCATCGCCTGCAGCAGGTCGAAGGCCTCGGGTCCCCGGACCTCGCCGACGATGATGCGTTCGGGGCGCATCCGCAGACAGTTCTTGACCAGATCGCGCATGGTGATCTGGCCCTGGCCCTCCAGGTTCGGCGGTCGGGTCTCAAGGCGCACGACGTGCGGCTGCTGCAGCTGAAGTTCGGCCGCGTCCTCGCAGGTGATGACGCGCTCGGCCGGGTCGATGAAGGCGGTCAGGGTGTTCAGCAGCGTCGTCTTGCCCGAGCCGGTGCCGCCCGAGATGACCAGGTTGCATCGCGACGCGCCGATGACGCCCAAGACGCGCGCGCCCTCGGGGCTGATGGAGGCGTACTCCACCAGATTCTTCATCGTCAGCTTGTCTTTCTTGAACTTCCGGATCGTCAGCGTCGGGCCGTCGATGGCCAGCGGCGGGGCGATGACGTTGACGC
>NZ_SDZL01000089.1 GCF_004210735.1 Brevundimonas sp. | reverse complement strand
CGCCGGGCTTTGCCCGACGCGGTCCCCCTCCCCCGCTACGCAGGGGAGGATCGCTTAGAGCGTCTCCGGAACCCGCTCCAGGTCCGCCAGCCAGATGTCCGCCGCCGCGTCGGACGGCATGCGCCAGTCGCCGCGCGGCGACAGGGCGCCGGCCGACGAAATCTTGGGCCCGTTCGGGACGCAGGACCGCTTGAACTGGTTCTGGAAGAACCGTTTCAGGAACACGCCCATCCAGCGTTTGATCGTCGCCATGTCATGCGCGACGAAGGCGTCCTGCGGCGTGTTCTCGGGCCAGCGCCCGCGCGCCACATCGCCCCAGGCGTTCCACGCCAGATACGCGATCTTGGACGGCCGAAAGCCCCAGCGAATCATGTAGTGCAGGGTGAAGTCCTGCAGGCTGTAGGGGCCGACGAAATCCTCGGTCCGCTGCACGGCGCCGTCGCCCTGGGGCACCAGTTCGGGCGAGATTTCGGTGTCCAGCACGGCGAACAGAACCCGGGCCGCTTCGGCGTCCACCTCGGCCGAGTTGGCGACATAGCGGATCAGGTGCTGGATCAGCGTCTTCGGCACCGCCGCATTGACGTTGTAGTGGGACATGTGGTCCCCGACGCCATAGGTGCTCCACCCCAGCGCCGCCTCCGACAGGTCGCCGGTCCCGACCACCAGCCCGCCGTGATGGTTGGCCAGTCGGAACAGATAATCGGTCCGCAGCCCTGCCTGCACGTTCTCGAACGTCACGTCGTAATCGGCCTTGCCCGCCGCATAGGGGTGGCCGATGTCGCCCAACATCTGTTCGGCGGCAGGGCGGATATCCAGTTCCGCCGCCGTCACGTCCAGCGCGCGCATCAGCGCCCAGGCGTTCGATTTCGTCCCCTCGGTCGTGCCAAAGCCGGGCATGGTGAAGGCCAGCACATTGGCGCGCGGCAGACCCAGCGCATCCATCGCCCGCGCCGCCACGATCAGCGCCTGGGTCGAATCCAGCCCGCCCGAAACGCCAATCACCGCCTTCTGCACGCCCGACGACTTCAGCCGCTGGACCAGGCCCTGCATCTGGATCTGATAGGCCTCGGCGCAGTCCTCGGCCAGCTGGGCCGGGTTCGACGGCACGAAGGGGAAGCGTTCGATCTCCCGCTCCAGCGTCAGTTCGTCGCTCGGCGCCGCCATATCGAAGGTCACGGTGCGGAAATGGGCGGTACGCTCGACGGCAAGGTTCGCGGCGTCGGCCACCGTGCCGACCCGGGCCCGTTCCTGTCGGATGCGGCCCACGTCGATGTCGCTGACGGTCATCACCGCCTCGCGGGCGAAGCGCGGCGCCTCGGCCGCCAGTTCGCCCAGCTCGAAGATCGCCGCATGGCCGTCCCACGCCAGATCGGTGGTCGATTCCCCCGGCCCCGTGTTGGAATAGGCATAGGCCGCCACGCACCGCGCCGACTGGGCCGCGCACAACAGGCGGCGCGCCGCCGCCTTGCCGATGGCGATATTGCTGGCCGACAGGTTCAGTAGCACCTCGGCCCCGGCCAGCGCCGCCAGCGTCGACGGCGGCTCGGGCGCCCACACGTCCTCGCAGATCTCGACGTGGAAGGCGAAGTCCACGCCCCCCTGCGCCTTGAAGATCAGGTCCGCCCCGAACGGCGCCTCATGGTCCGCCAGCCGGATCGAGCGCCCGCGCACCCGCGCGCCGCTGGCGAAATGCCGCTTCTCATAAAACTCGCGATAGTTGGGCAGGAAGCTCTTGGGCGTGACGCCCAGGATCGCCCCGTCGCGAATGACGATGGCCGTATTGTACAGCCGCCCGTCAAACCGCAGCGGCGCCCCGACGACAAAGGCCGGGAACAGCCCCCGGCTGCCCTCCACGATCCGTCCGATCTGGACCTCGACCGCCTCCAGCAGGGCATCCTGCAACAACAGGTCATCCAGCGAATAGGCTGACACGCCCAGCTCCGGGAACACCATCAGCGCCACGCGCCGCCGATCTCCCTCGGCCACCAGCTCCAGCGTCCGGTCGGCGTTGAAAGCCGGGTCCGCCAGCCGGATCTCCGGCACACAGGCGGCGATCCGCACAAAGTCGTGCGCATAGGGCGAGTTGAACGGGGCCTGGGTCTTCAGCGTCATCGCTCCCGCGAAGGTGAGGCCCGACAGATAGCGATTGGACGAAGGGCAGGCAAACGGCGGCCGGGGATTCTCCCTCCCCTTCATGGGGAGGGTGGTTGAGGCCGTCAGGCCGAAACCGGGTGGGAGCGGCCAGGCTATTCAGCCGCAACACCCAGTATCGCCATGCCCTCCCCACCCGGTCGCTTCGCGATCACCCTCCCCGTTCCGGGGAGGGAGAGGCGCGCGCCTACTTCACCAGCCGGAACGTCCCGTGCGACCCTGTCTGCGCCGAAGGCGCCAGCCACAGGTCGAACAGGCCCGGCTCGACCGTCGGCCTCATGTCGCGACCGATGAACTCCAGCTGTTCGCGGCGCAGGGTGAAGGCCACCCGCTTCGTCTCGCCCGGCTTCAGCGCCACCTTGCGGAAATCCTTCAGCAACCGACCCGGCTGGGTCAGGCTGGCGACCCGGTCGTGGATATACAGTTGCACCGTCTCGTCGGCCGCGTGCGCGCCGCTGTTCGTCACCTCGACCGACACCTCGATCACGCCGTCCCAGGCCAGGCTTTCGCCCGACAGCGCAACCGGCCCATAGGCGATCTCGCCATAGGTCAGGCCGTGCCCGAACGGGTACAGGGCCGTGTTCGTCGTCTCGCGATAACGGGCGGTGTATTCCTCGACCGCCTTGTTCACGTCGGCGGGGCGGCCCGTGACCTTGTGGTCATACGAGTACGGCTGCTGGCCCGAGCGGTGGGGGAAGCTGATCGGCAGGCGGCCGGTCGGGCTGTGGTCGCCGAACACCACGTCCGCGACGCCGTTGCCCATCTCGGAGCCCAGGAACCAGGTCACCACGATGGCGCCCGCGTCCTTGACCGCGCCCGACAGTTCCAGCGCGCGCCCGTTGCGCAGCAGGATGACCACCGGCTTGCCCGTCGCGGCCACGGCTTCGGCCAGGGCGCGCTGCGGTTCCGGCAGGTCGATCTGGGTGCGGGCCTGCGCCTCGCCCGACATGCGGGTGTCCTCGCCCAGCGCCAGCACGACCACGTCCGCCGCCTGGGCCGCCTTGACCGCCGCGTCGATCCCGCCGTCCAGCGCGCTCTCGACGCCTGAACCGCGCGTGACCGACAGGTCCTGCGGATTGGCCATGGCGGCGCGGAAGCCGGCCTCCAGCGAGACGCGATGCTTGGGGTCGCCCCAGATGGTCCAGGGGCCGAAGACGTTATCCACGTCGTCCGCGAACGGGCCGATCAGGGCGATCTTCTTGCCCGACTTCGGCAGGGGCAGCAGGCCGCCGTCGTTCTTCAGCAGCACGATCGACTTGCGGCCCGCCTCGCGCGACAGGGCGTAGTGTTCGGCCGATCCGACCACCTGCGCCTCGCGCACCGGATCGCAGCCACGATAAGGGTCGTCGAACAGGCCCAGCGCCGCCTTGGTCCGCAGCACCCGGCGCACCGCCTGGTCCACGCGCGCCATCGGCACCTCGCCCTTGGCCACCAGATCGGGGATGTGGGCCAGATAGATGCCCGACATCATGCTGACGTCCACGCCGGCCATCAGGGCGATGCGCGCCGCGTCACGGTCATCCTCGGCGAAGCCGTGCGCCACCAGTTCCCGCTCCGACGTGTAGTCCGAGACGACGAACCCCTCGAAGCCCCACTCGTCGCGCAGCACCCCGGTCAACAGCCATTCGTTGCCCGACGCCGGCACGCCGTTCAGATCGTTGAACGCGCTCATCACCGACAGGGCGCCGGCCTTCAGCGCCGCCTCGAACGGCGGGAAATAGACGCCGCGCAGTGTCTGCTCGGACATGTCGGTGGTGTTGTATTCCATGCCGCCCAGCGCCGCCGAATAGGCCGCGAAATGCTTGGGCGTGGCCAGCAGGGCGTCGGGATGGGCCAGGCCGTGCGCGCCCTGGAAGCCCCTGACCCGCGCCTCGGCCAGGATGTTGTTCAGGTGCACGTCCTCGCCCGCGCCCTCGACCACCCGGCCCCAGCGCTGGTCCCGCGCCACGTCGACCATGGGGGCATAGGTCTGGTGAATGCCGGACGCGGCGCCTTCCAGCCCCGCCGCCCGGGCGGTGCGCTGGGCCAGGTCCGCGTCGAACGCCGCCGCCTCGGCCAGCGGCACGGGGAAGACGGTCATCAGGCCGTGGATGATGTCCGCGGCGAACAGCAGCGGGATCTTCAGTCGGCTTTCCTCGACCGCGATGCGCTGGATCTCGCGGCCCGATTCGGCGCCCACGCCGTTGAACAGGCTACCGATCTTGCCCTCGCGGATCATCTGGGCGATGCGCGTCGGGTCGCCATCCCCGTCGGTGGGGTTCACCTGCTGGGGCTGGAACCGGAACGGATCGTTGATCAGGTTCAGCTGACCCGCCTTCTCCTCGATCGTCATGCGGCTGATCAGGTCTTCGATCAGGGCGGAATGATCTTTTGCCACGGAAGCGGACACCTTTGACGCGGAGAACAGCAGGGGAGTCGTGACGCCCAGCGCCAGACCCATGCCGAGCAACTGGCGACGGGACGGCGCCCGGCGACAGACAGGGGACTCGGAATTCATGTAACCGGTTTCAGCGCCTCACGCGCCGGAAATCAAGACCCGTTCGACAAACTCTCGCCCGGACGCGCCGTCGAACGGCTGAACCGCCACTTCATCGTCAGCACCCCGGCCGCCATGACCAGGGCGCAGGCATTGGCCACGGTCACCGGCCACGCCTGGGTCAGCACCCCATAGATCGTCCACAGGATGAAGCAGCTGACCGTCAGCGAATAGGTCCGCAGGCTGATCGCCGAGGCGTCCTTTTCCTTCCAGATCTTGATCATCTGCGGCGCAAAACTGGTGATGGAGCACAAGGCGGCGGCCGTGCCGACGGCGTTGGCGATCAGGTCGCTCATGACGCGGGCTTTGCGCGCTTGGCGGCCGCTGCGGCCCGGCGCGCTGCCAGCTTTTCCGCTCTCGCCTCTTCCTCGGCGCGGGTCTCGACCACCGGCGGCCCCTCCCCGCGCAGGCGATGCGCCCGGTCCTCGACCTCGCTCAGGATCGCCTTCAGCTCATGATCCGTCAGCCGCTCGATGCCGATGAACCGCTCGTCCGCCGCGCGCACGGCGTGGATCAGCTCGTCCATCTTGGCGTGCATGGCGGCCGCGTCGCGGTTCTGGGTGTTCTGGATCAGGAACACCATCAGGAAGGTGATGATCGTCGTGCCGGTGTTGATCACCAGCTGCCACGTCTCGCTGAACCCGAACACCGGCCCGGTCAGGGCCCACACCGCCACCAGCAGCACGCACAGGATGAAGGTCAGCGGCCGCCCCGTCGCCTGGGCGGTCAGGTTGGCGAAGTGGTTGAACAGTTTTTCCATCGGCCCTCCGCGCCCTGAACGGCGGCGTCAGGTCAGGGTTCCTGCCTCGCCCGCGCCAACACGGCCGCCAGCCCTTCGCGCCCCTCAATCGAACGGACAAGGCCCGGCTCGACCCGCGCCCGGGTCAGTTGCTCGAAGGCATGGCCCAGCGACAGGATGCGCGCGTCGTCCCACTTGGCGCCGATGAAGCTCATCCCCACCGGCAGGCCCTGAACCTGCCCCATCGGCACGGTCAGGTGCGGATAGCCCGCCACCGCCGCCAGCTGACTGGCCGCGCCCAGATAGTGGTCGCCGTTGACGACATCGATGCTCCACGCAGGCCCCGTCGTCGGCGCGATCAGAGCCACCACGCGGTGCTCGCGCAGCAGCCGGTCGATCCCCTCAACACCCGCCAGCCGCTGCGCGGTCTCGCGCGCCGCGACATAGGCCGGATCGTCCAGCCCCTTGGTCGCCTCGGCCGTCTCGAACAGATCCTGGCCGAACAGGGCCAGTTCGCGCGGCTCGGCCCGGTTGAAGGCGATGACGTCCGCCAGCGTCCGCGTCGTCACCTGCGCCGGATCGGTCGAGGCCAGATAGGTGTTCAGGTCCGCCTTCAGCTCGGTCATCAGCACGACCATTTCACCCGCGCCGATGGCCGCCCTGTCTGGGCCATCCGTGATCTCGACCAGTTCCGCGCCCGCCGCGCGCAGCGCCGCCAGCCGCGCCTCGAACACCGCGTCCGTGCCGGGCGAATAGCCGGTCAGGAACCGCGCCACCCCGATCCGCGCGCCTTTCAGCGACTGGGCGTCCAGCGCCGCGCGATAATCGACCTTCCTCGCATCCGCCTCGGCCGTGGCGGCGTCCGCCGGGTCCGTCCCCGCGATGACCGACAGCACGATGGCCGCGTCCTCGACCGTGCGGGTCATCGGCCCGGCCGTGTCCTGGGAATGGCTGATGGGCACGATGTGGGTGCGCGACACCAGCCCGACCGTGGGCTTGAAGCCGACGATGCCGTTGACCGCCGCCGGACAGGTGATCGACCCGTCCGTCTCGGTGCCGATGGCCGCCGGCGCCAGCCCCGCCGCCACCGCCGCGCCCGAGCCCGAGGACGAGCCGCAGGCGTTCCTGTCCAGCGCGTGCGGATTGCGCGTCAGTCCGCCCACCGCGCTCCACCCGCTGACCGAGTGGGACGAGCGGATGTTGGCCCATTCCGACAGATTGGTCTTGCCCAGGATGACCGCGCCCGCCGCCCGCAGTCGCGCGACCAGCGGCGCGTCCCGCCCCGGCGCATTGCCGACCAGCGCCAGCGACCCCGCCGTCGTCGGCATGTCGCGCGTCTCGATATTGTCCTTGAGCAGGATCGGCATGCCGCCCAGGGCGCCGTCGGCGTTCCACGCCGCCCGGTCGCCCAGGCCCGGCGCCACGGTCAGCAGGGCGTTGACCCCCGCGTCC
>NZ_SDZL01000040.1 GCF_004210735.1 Brevundimonas sp. | reverse complement strand
CGGTCGCCGCCACCCGCGCCATCGTCGACGCCATCCGCGCCATCCACTGGGCGGCCGCGCGACACGTGCCGATGCACTGGGCGTGACACACCCTCTCCTCCCCCGTGAACGGGGGAGGAGAGGGTGTGTCACGCCCAGTGCATCGGCACGTGTCGCGCGGCCGCCCAGTGGATGGCGCGGATGGCGTCGACGATGGCGCGGGTGGCGGCGACCGTGCCCAGTTCGCCGCCCAGGTCGGCGGTGACGGCGCCCGAGGCCAGGACGGCGGCGACGGCGGCCTCGATCGAGCCGGCCTCGTCCTCCAGATCGAAGCTGTGGCGCAGCATCATCGCCGCCGACAGCACCATGCCCACCGGATTGGCCAGGTCCTGACCCGCGATGTCGGGCGCCGAGCCGTGGATCGGCTCGAACAGGCCGGGGCCGTCGGCGCCCAACGAGGCGGACGGCAGCAGGCCGATGGAGCCGCCCAGCACCGAAATCTCGTCCGACAGGATGTCGCCGAACATGTTCTCGGTCAGGATGACGTCATAGTCGCGCGGCCTGCGGATCAGGTGCATGGCCATGGAGTCGACCAGGGCGTGCTCCAGCGTGATCTGGGGATATTCCTGGGCGTGGATGCGGGTCACGACCTCGCGCCACAGGCGGCTGGTCTCCATGACGTTGGCCTTGTCGACCGAGGTCACCTTGCCCCGGCGCTGCTGCGCGGCCTGGAAGGCGGCGCGGGCGACACGCTCGATCTCGGGCGTCGTATAGACGCACAGATCCGAGGCGCGAGTGTCGGTCCGGGTCTTTTCGCCGAAATAGATACCGCCCGTCAGTTCGCGGAACACGATCAGATCGACGCCCTCGACGATCTCCTTTTTCAGCGGCGAGCGATGGGCCAGGACGGGCGAGACCTGAAGCGGGCGCAGGTTGGCGTACAGGCCCATCGCCTTTCGGATGGCCAGCAGACCCTGTTCAGGCCGGACCTTGCCGCCGTCCCATTGGGGCCCGCCGACCGCGCCCAGCAGCACGGCGTCGGACGCCAGACAGGCGTCTCGAGTCGCAGCGGGCAGGGGCTCGCCGGTCGCATCGATGGCCGCGCCGCCGATCAGATGTTCCGAAAATTCAAACCGGTGTCCGTAGATGTCGCCAATACAGGTCAGGACGCGCCGGGCCGCCAGGGCGACTTCCGGGCCGACGCCGTCACCGGGCAGGACGACGATGTTGAAGGTGCGGGCAGCGGTCATTGGGCGGTCTCCGGCGCGCGGGCGCGCTCATAGGATTCGATGGCGGGCAGCTTCGATTGCAGCCATCCCAAGGTGTCGACGCCGTCCAGCAGGCACTGGCGGGCGAAGGATTCGACGGCGAAGGGGACGGCGGGGGCGTTTCCGCGCCGGATCTCGGCGGCGTCCAGATCGATGGTCACCGGCTGGTCGGGATGGGCGGCCAGATCGTCCCAGGTCCCCTGATCGACGACGATGGGCAGGAAGCCGTTCTTCAGCGCGTTGGAGGTGAAGATGTCGGCGATCGAGGTCGAGATCACCGCCCGGAAGCCATAGTCCAGCAGCGCCCATGGCGCGTGCTCGCGCGACGAGCCGCAGGCGAAATTGGGGCCCGCCAGCAGGATGCGCCGCTCGGTTGGGTCGATGCGGTTCAGCACGGATTCCGGTCGGGGCGAGCCGTCCGTCTCGTAACGCCAGTCGTGGAAGGCGTGAGCGCCCAGCCCCT
This sequence comes from Brevundimonas sp., assembly GCF_004210735.1. Taxonomy (GTDB): domain Bacteria; phylum Pseudomonadota; class Alphaproteobacteria; order Caulobacterales; family Caulobacteraceae; genus Brevundimonas. The sequence goes on along the minus strand of NZ_SDZL01000040.1, from coordinate 25,646 downwards.
GGCGCGTGGTGGTGGTCAGAAACCGCGCGGGGATGATCTGGTCGGTGTCGATATTGGCCTGGCTGAGCGTCAGGGTGCGCGAGGTCAGGATCTTGAAGGGCTCAGGCATGGGCAGGGGCCTCCAGATAGGCGCGCGGGTCGGTCAGGACGCCGGCGACGGCGGTGGCGGCGGCGGTGGCGGGGCTGGCCAGGATGGTGCGGGCGCCCTTGCCCTGCCGGCCCTCGAAATTGCGGTTCGAGGTCGAGACGGCCAGTTGGCCCGGACCGACGAAATCGCCGTTCATGGCGATGCACATCGAACAGCCGGGGATGCGCCATTCGGCCCCGGCGGCGGTGAAGACGTGGTGCAGCCCCTCGGCCTCGGCGTCGCGGCGTACGGCCTCGGAGCCCGGGACGACCAGCATCCGCACGCCGGGGCTGACCTTGCGGCCCCTCAGAATGTCGGCGGCGGCGCGAAGGTCGGGCAGGCGGCCGTTGGTGCAGCTGCCGATGAAGACGACGTTGACGGGGTGACCGGTCGTCGCCTGACCCGCCGTGAAGCCCATGTAGTCGATGGCCTTTTGATCCGACTCGTCGCGCGGCTGGGGCACGGGGGCGCCGACGGAGGCGCCCGCGTCGGGGGTGGTGCCCCAGGTGGCCATGGGGCGGATGGCGGCGCCGTCCAGCGTCACCTCCTTGTCGAAGACCGCGCCGGGATCGGTGGCCAAGGTCAGCCAGTCGGCGACGGCGGCGTCGAAATCGGCCGGGACGTGACGGCGGCCGCGCAGCCAGTCGATGGTCGTCTGATCCGGGGCGATCATGCCCGCGCGGGCGCCCGCCTCGATGGACATGTTGCACAGGGTCATGCGCCCTTCCATGTCCAGCGAGCGCACGGCCTCGCCCGCGTATTCGATGACATGGCCCGTGCCGCCGCCGAAGCCGATGGCGGCGATGACGGCCAGGGCCACGTCCTTGCCCGAGACGCCGGGTTGCAGGGCGCCGTCGACGGTGACGCGCATCGCCTTGGCCTTGCGCTGCAGCAAGCACTGGGTCGCCAGCACATGGCCGACCTCGGACGTGCCGATGCCGAATGCCAGCGCCCCGAAGGCGCCGTGGGTGGCGGTGTGGCTGTCGCCGCAGACGACCGTCATGCCCGGCTGGGTCAGGCCCTGTTCCGGCCCCATGACGTGGACCACGCCGCGCTGGTCGCTGTCCCAGCCCGCCAGCTCAATGCCGTGACGGGCGCAGTTCGCCTCCAGCGTCTGGACCTGGGTTCTGGCTGCGGGGGTGAAATAGGGCCGTTCGCCGTCGGGCCCGGCGGGCAGGGTGGGGGTCGAATGGTCCAGGGTGGCGAAGGTGCGGTCGGGACGGCGCACGGTCAGGCCGCGCACCTCGATCTCGGCGAAGGCCTGGGGTGACGTGACTTCGTGGACCAGATGCAGGTCCACATAGATGACGCCGGGCGTGTCAGCCGTCTCCGCCGTCACGATGTGACGGTCCCAGACCTTGTCAAACAGGGTCCTAGGCGGGTTCATGGATGCGCTCCTTCTGCTCCGCCGCCGCCGCCGCCGCTGCGCCGATGGGCTCCAGCCAGCCGAAGCGGTCGGGGGTCGTGCCGTCGAACAGGCCGCGGAAGGCGGTATTGATCGCGCGGGTGATCGGGCCGGGACCGGCGGCGCGGGTCGGGATGCCGTCGATGGAGCGGACGGGGGTGATCTCGGCCGCCGTGCCGGTCATGAAGACCTCGTCGGCGACGTACAGCGCCTCGCGTGGCAGGGCCTGTTCGCGCGCCTCATAGCCCAGGGTGCGGGCCAGCTTCATCACGCTGTCGCGGGTGATGCCCTGCAGGATCGAGGCGGCGGCGGGGGGCGTCATCAGGACGTTGTCCTTGACCACGAACAGGTTCTCGCCCGCCCCTTCAGACAGGCGGCCGTCGACGCCCAGGGCGATGCCTTCGCCATAGCCGCCAACGCGCGCCTCGCGCCCGATCAGATAGCCGGACAGATAGTTGCCGCCCGCCTTGGCCCCCGCCGGGATGGTGTTGGGGGCGACGCGGTTCCAACTGGAGATGCAGGCGTCGACGCCTTTCTCCAGCGCCTCTTCGCCCAGATAGGCGCCCCAGGGGAAGGCGGCGATCATCACGTCCACGCGCATGGCGTCGGGCGACGGGGTGACGCCCATGCCGCACTCGCCCAGGAAGGCCAGCGGGCGGATATAGGCCGAGCGCAGCCCCTCGGCCCGCACCGCCTCTTTGCACGCCTGGACCAACTCGGCCTCATCGAAGGGCAGGGGGAAGTGATAGATGCGCGCGCTGTCGAACAGGCGGCGGATGTGGTCGGTCAGGCGGAAGCCGCACGGCCCGTTCGGCGTGTCATAGACGCGGATCCCCTCGAACACCGAGGTGCCGTAGTGCAGGGCGTGGCTCATGACGTGAACCTTGGCGTCCGCCCAGGGCGTCAGTTCGCCGTTGATCCAGATGTGTTCAGCCAGCGGCCGCATAGGCGCGTTCCTCGGATTGGGGAGAGGGGAAAGGGCGGCTGGCCTCGACCAGGGCCAGCAGTTCGGCGTCGTCGATCTCGCCGATCTCGTCCGCGCGGCGCTTGAAGCCGGCAAAACAGTCGGTCAGGTGCTGGCCGGTCAGGGCGTGGCCCAGGACCTCGGCGCGCTTGGCCACCGCATGACGGCCCGAGTGTTTGCCCAGGACGAAAAAGCTGCCCTCGAAGCCGACGTCCTGGGGCCGCATGATCTCATAGGTGCGGGCGTCGGCCAGCATGCCGTGCTGGTGGATGCCGGCCTCGTGGGCGAAGGCGTTGACGCCGACGATGGCCTTGTTGCGCGGCACCGGCGTGTGGGTGATCTCGCTCAGCATCCGGCTGGCGCGGACGAAATGGGTGGCGTCCACGTCGGTCGTGACGTTCAGACGGTCGGCGCGGACGCGCAGGGCCATCACCATCTCTTCGATCGAGGCGTTGCCGGCGCGCTCGCCGATGCCATTGATCGCGCCCTCGACCTGACGCGCCCCGCCCTGGACTGCGGCCAGGGAGTTGGCGACCGCCAGCCCCAGATCGTCATGGCAGTGGGTCGAGAAGACGACCTGCGGATGGCGCGGCCGCACCCGGCCGATCAGGAAGCGGAACAGGTCGGTGATCTCGTTCGGGGTGGAATAGCCGACGGTGTCGGGGATGTTCAGGGTCGTCGCCCCGGCGGCGGCCGCGACCTCGCACACCTCGGCCAGGAATTCCGGCTCGGTGCGGATGGCGTCCTCGGGGCTGAACTCGACATCGTCGAAGCGGGTGCGGGCATAGCGCACGGCGCGGTCGACGGCGGCCAGCACCTGGTCCGTCGTCATCTTCAGCTTGAACTCGCGGTGCGTCGGACTGGCGCCCAGGAAGATGTGCAGGCGGCGGTCCGGCGTGCCCTGCAAGGCGCGCCAGGCGGCGTCGATGTCGCCCTCCTGTGCGCGGGACAGGGAGCAGAAGACCGGGCCGTCGTCGCGGGCGACCTGGCCCACCACGCGGCGCACGCCTTCCTCGTCGCCGGGCGAGGCGGCGGCGAAACCGGCCTCGATCACATCGACCTTCAGGTCCGCCAGCACATGGGCCATGCGCACCTTGTCGTCGGGCGACATCGAGAAGCCCGGCGCCTGTTCGCCGTCGCGCAGGGTGGTGTCGAAGACGATGACGCGGTCGGGATCGGCGGCGACCGCCCTGGCTACGCGGCTCATGTCGCCACCTCTGGCTGGAAGGCGACGCGGTCCATGCCGAACAGCTTGTCGATCTGGCGGCCCAGGCTGTCGACGCAGCGGCCGTCGTCGCGACCGCGCACGGCCAGGGCGATCCGGCGCGCGGCGCCTTCTTCGGTCAGGCTCATGCCGTCGATGTGGAAGCCCCGGCGCTCGACCAGGCCGATGAGACGTTGCAGGGAGCCGTCGGCGCGATCGATGCGGATGTGGATGGTGTCGGTCATGGCGTTCAGCCCTCGATCATTTCAGCGTTGTTCTTTCCGGGCGGGACCAGCGGCCACACGTTTTCCCGGGGGTCGATGACGACGTGCGCAAGGCAGGGACCGGGCGCGGCCAGCAGGCGCGCGATGCCGGGCGAGACCTCCTCGCGCCGGCTAATTCGGAAGGCCTCTATGCCGAAGGCCTGGGCCACCTTCACGAAGTCCGGATTGTCGGACAGGTCGATCTCGGAATAGTTCTCGGCGAAGAACAGCTCCTGCCACTGGCGGACCAGGCCCAGCGAGCTGTTGTCCAGCAGGACGATTTTCAGCGGCACGCCGTAGCGGCGCAGGGTCGCCAGCTCCTGGACGTTCATCATGAAGCCGCCGTCGCCGGCGATGGTGACGACCGTGGCGTCCGGCGCGGCCAGCTTGGCCCCCAGACCTGCGGGCAGGCCGAAGCCCATGGCCCCCAGACCGCCCGAGGTGATGTGCGCCTCGGGCCGGGAAAAGCGGCAGTGCTGTGCGGCCCACATCTGATGCTGGCCGACGTCGCAGGCGGCGACGAAGCGGTCGCCGGCGGCTTCGGACAGTGTCTTCAGCAGGGCGGGGGCGTACACGCCGTCGCCGGGCGCGTCATAGCGCGGGGCGTGGCGCGCGGCGGCCGAGGCGCAGCGGATGATCCACGGGTCGATGGCCAGGGGGGAGGAAGCCAGACGCGCGGACAGCGCCTCGATCGCCGGCTTCAGCTCGCCTGTGACGGCGACATGGGCGGTGCGCAGCTTGCCGATCTCGGCGGCGTCGATGTCGAAATGAACGACGCGGGCGTGGGGCGCGAACTCGGCCAGCTTGCCCGTGGCGCGGTCGTCGAACCGGGCGCCCAGGACGATCAGCAGGTCGCTGTCCTGAACCGCCTCGTTGGCCGCGCGCGAGCCGTGCATGCCCAGCATGCCCAAGAAGCCGGGGGCGTCGGTGGGGATGGTGCCCAGGGCGTTCAGGGTGGCGATGGACGGGATGCCGGTCGCCTCGGCGAAGGCGCGGACGGCGTCGGTGGCGCGGCCGATCTTCACCCCGCCGCCGATGTAGATCAGTGGGCGTTCGGCGGCGCGGATGAAGCGCTCGGCCTGGGCGATCGCATCGTGGTCCAGCGGCGCGACGTGGTTCGGGCGATTGAAGCCGAAGTCGTCGGCGGCCTGACCGACCTGAACGTCCTTGGGCAGATCGACCAGGACCGGGCCGGGGCGGCCGGTCGCGGCGATATGGAACGCTTCCTCGACCGCCGCCGGGATGTCGGCCGCGTGGCGGATCAGGATCGAATGCTTCACGATGGGCAAGGTGACGCCCAGGATGTCGATCTCCTGAAAGGCGTCGGTGCCCATGACGCCCTGGGCGACGTTGCCGGTGATGCAGACCATCGGCACGGAATCCATCATCGCATTGGCGATGCCGGTGACCAGATTGGTCGCGCCGGGGCCGGAGGTGGCCATGCAGACCCCGACCCGGCCGCTCATCCGGGCGTAAGCATCGGCGGCGAAGGCCGCGCCCTGTTCGTGGCGGACCAGGATGTGCTTCAGCGACGAGCCGGTCAGGGCGTCATAGACGGGCATGATCGCGCCGCCCGGATAGCCGAACACGACCTGCACCCCCAGCCGCTCGAGCGTCGAGACCAGCAGGCGGGCGCCGCTTTGATGAGCGGTGTCGGGCGCGGCTTTCAGGGCGGCGGTCATGGCTCAGGCGGCCTCTGATTTGGGGGCGTGCAGCCAGGCCATGCGCTCGCGCAGGCGGGCGCCCGTCTGTTCGATGGGCTGTTCGCCGTCGGCGCGGACCCAGGCGTTGTAGCGGGGCTTGCCCGCCTCGTTCTCGGCGATCCATTCGCGGGCGAACTGGCCCGACTGGATCTCGTCCAGGATGGTCTTCATCCGGGCGCGGGTCTCGTCGGTGATGACGCGCGGGCCCGACTTGACCGAGCCCCATTTGGCGGTCTCCGAGATGAACTCGTTCATCTTGGTCACCCCGCCTTCGTAGAACAGGTCCACGATCAGCTTCAGCTCGTGCATGCACTCGAAATACGCGATCTCGGGCTGGTAGCCGGCCTGGACCAGGGTGTTGAAGCCGGACATGACCAGCTCCTTCGCCCCGCCGCACAGGACCGCTTGCTCACCAAAGAGATCCGTCTCGGTCTCTTCGCGGAAGGTGGTCTCCAGCAGGCCGCCGGTGGCGCCGCCGATGCCGCGTGCATAGCCCATGGCGCGGTCGCGCGCCTTGCCGGTCGCGTCGCGCTCGATGGCGAACAGGGCGGGGACGCCCCGGCCGCGCGCGAACTCGCGGCGGACCAGATCGCCCGGCCCCTTGGGCGCGACCAGGATGACGTCCATGTCGGCGCGCGGCTGGATCCGCTCGTAGATGATCGAGAAGCCGTGGGCGAACAGGATGGCCGCGCCCGGCTTGGCGTTCGGTTCGATGATGTCGCGATAGACCTGGGCCTGGGCCATGTCGGGCGTCAGGACGGCGATGATGTCCGCGCCCTGGACCGCCTCGGCCGGTTCCGCCGTCGGGACGCCGTCGGCGGTGGCGTTGCGCCAGCCCCTGCCCCCGTGGCGGACGCCGGCGATCACGTCGTGGCCCGAGTCCTTCAGGTTCTGGGCGTGGGCCCGGCCCTGCGAGCCGTAGCCGATGATGGCGATGCGCTGGCCAGCGATAGCGCCGGGGCGAATGTCGTCGTCAGTGTAGATGGTGATGGCCATGGGTCAGGCGTCCTGTTCGGCGGTTTGCGGCGCCGACCGGATGGTCTGGGCCGGCGGCGGGTTGGGAATGGTGACGGCCCCCTGCGAGGCCGAGGCGACGGCGGCGCGGTATTTGGCGAAGACGCCGTGCGCGGGCCGGATGGCGGCGGGGACGAAGGCGGCGCGGCGCGCGGCCAGATCGGCGGCCACGTCGATCCGGCGGTTGGTGACATCGATTGCGATGCGGTCGCCGTCGCGGATCAGGGCGATGGGACCGCCCGCAGCCGCTTCCGGCGAGACGTGGCCGGCGACGAAGCCGTAGCTGGCGCCCGAGAAACGGCCATCGGTGATCAGGGCGACGTTCTGGACCCCGCGACCCTTCAGGGCGGCGGTGACCTGCAGCATCTCGCGCATGCCGGGGCCGCCCCGGGGCCCTTCGTAGCGGATGACGATGACGTCGCCGTCGCCGACCGAGCCGTCCTGAACCGCGTGGAAGGCGTCTTCCTCGCAGTCGAAGACGGCGGCGGGGCCTTCGAAGCGGTCGACCTTGTGGCCGGTCAGCTTGATGACCGCGCCGTCGGGCGCGACATCGCCATAGATGACGGCGAAGCTGCCGCGCGCCATGACCGGCGCGTCGAAGGCGGCGACGACCTGTTGGCCCGGCTGTTCCTCGGCCTCGGACGCCTCGGCGAACAGGCTGTGGCCGCTGACGGTGGGGGCGTTGACGATCTTGCCCGCCTGGGCCAGCCGCTGGACGACCAGGCGCGTGCCGCCCGCCGCATACAGGTGCGAGGCCAGGAAGCGACCGCCCGGCTTCAGGTCGCAGATGACCGGCGCCGCGACGCACGCCTGATGGCAGTCCTCGACCCCGAACTCGACGCCCGCCTCGGCCGCGATGGCGGTCAGGTGCATGACGGCGTTGGTCGATCCGCCCGAGGCGGAGACGGCGACGGCGGCGTTCTTCAGGCTGGCGCGGGTGATGTATTTGCGCGCGGTGTCGCCGGCGAAGACGCGTTCGACGATCAGGCGACCGCAGCGTTCGCCCTGCGCCCCCTTGGCCGGGTCGACGGCCGGAACGTCGTTCGCGCCCATCGGCGACAGGCCCATGATCGACAGGGCCATGGCCATGGTGTTGGCGGTGAACTGACCCCCGCAGGCGCCGGCGCCGGGGCAGACCGCGCTCTCGACCGCCTTCAGGCCCTCGTCGGACAGGGCGCCCGCGCCGTGGGCGCCGATAGCCTCGAACACCTCCTGGACCGAGACCTCGTTGCCGGCGATCACGCCCGGCATGATGGTGCCGCCGTAATAGACCAGGCCGGGGATATCCATGCGCGCCAGCGCCATGATGGCGGCGGGGATGGTCTTGTCACAGCCCACGATGCAGACGACGCCGTCCAGCTGATGGCCCTCGACGACCAGTTCGATGCTGTCGGCGACGACCTCGCGGCTGATCAGCGAGGCATTCATCCCCGCCGTGCCCATTGAGATGCCGTCGGTGACGACGATGGTGTTGAAATCGACCGGATAGCCGCCCGCTGCGATGACTCCCGCGCGCACGTCCCGGGCCAACCGGTCCAGGTGCATGTTGCAAGGCGTGACCGACGACCAGGTGTTGACGATGGCGATCATCGGCTTGTCGAAGTCGGCGTCCTGCATCCCCGCCGCGCGCAGGTAAGAGCGGGCGGCGGCGCGGTTGGGGCCGTGCGTCACCGCCGCGCTGCGCGCGTTCGGTTTCGGTCGGTTGTGGTTGTCGTCGGTCATCGGTCGGCTTTGAAATCCGGACCGTCCAGACACGAAAAACCCCGCTGCCTTTCGGTAGCGGGGTGGGTGCGGGACAGTCCTGTAAGGGTTCAGGTCAGGTCGCAGGCATCCACGCCGCTTGGGCGAGCGGAAGAAGAATTACGGCGAGTAGAATTACGCTGACCGACAGGGCGCGCAGATCCGCGACCGCTTGAGCGGTGGCGGCAGTCGCGGCGATGGCGGCGCGGTGGGACAAGGCGAAAAACTCTCGTTGAGTTAAGCCTTAATGCCATCAGGTTTGCTGCGCTGCAACCGTGATGGTGGAAAATGCGCAAAAATCTTGCAGTCCCGGGGCGGGTATAAGCCCGCCCCGCACGTTTTGACCGGTATCAGGCGGTGGGTGAAGAGGTTTCGCTCCACCCGCCGGCCAAGGCCTTGAACAGGCCGATCTGATAGGTAGCGACCTGGGCCTCGGACGCCGCCAGGGCGGACTCGGCGCCGGCCAGGGTGCGTTCGGCGTCCAGCACGCTCAGGAAGCTGTCGACACCGGCGTCAAAACGCAGGCGCGACAGGCGGGCGGCGTTGGCGGCCTGATCCCGCGCCTGGCGCAGCGAGGTGCGGCGATCCAGTTCGTTGGCGTAGGCGGACAGGGCGGTCTCGGTTTCCTGCAAGGCCGTCAGCACGGTCTGGTCGAAGGTCGCCAGCGCCGCGTCGGTATTGGCCCCCGCCGCCGCGATGCGCGCGCGCGCCACGGCGATGTTGGGGAAGGACCAGCTGATCAACGGGCCGAAGCTGAAGCGGGTGTTGCCGTCCTGGCCCAGATCCGAGGAATCGAGCGCGGTCGTGCCGATGGAGCCGCCCAGGCTGATGGACGGATACAGGGCGGCGGTCGCCACGTTCACCCGCGCCGCGGCGGCGGCCAGACGACGCTCGGCCTGACGCACGTCGGGGCGGCGGGCCAGAAGCGCCGCGCCGTCGCCCACCGGAATCGCCTGGGCGACGGTCGGGATGGTGGTGCAGTCACGGGCGGCGACGCTGGCCTGGGCCGGGGTTACGCCGGTCAGGGTGGCGAGGCGGAACAGGGCGGCGTCACGCTGGGCCCGCAGCGGCGGCAGGGTCGCCTGGGTCGAGGCGGCGGCCGAGCGGGCGCGGGCCAGGTCCAGTCCGTTGCCGGCGCCCTGATCCAGCAGATTCTGGGTCAGGCGGGCGGTGTCGTTCTGAAGCGACAGGGTGCGCTCCGCCACCGCGATCTGGGCGTTTGCGGCGCAGGTGTCGGCATAGGCGCGGGCGGTTTCGGCCGCGACGGTGACCCGCACCACGTCCAGGGCGGCGGCGGCGGCGTCCGCATCGGCGCGGGCCGCGCGGATGGTCGAGCCGACGCGACCGAACAGGTCGATCTCGTAGCTGACGTCCAGGCCGGCGTCGAAGGTGTCGACCTCGGGCGCGTCCTGACCGACGGGAACGCCGGGCGTGACGGCGCCGGACGCGCGCGACCGCTGGGCCGCGCCCGTCACCTGCGTCGAGGGCAGGCGGCCCGAGCGGGCCTCGGACAGGGAGGCGCGCACGGCCCGCAGGTTGGCGGCGGCGGCCTCAAGCTCGTTGTTCTCGGCCAGGGCCTGGACGATCAGGCCGTCCAGAACCGGGTCGTTGAACAGACGCCACCAGTCGTCGCGGGCCGCCGCCTGGGCGGTCACGGCGGGGTTGGCGGCGCCGATGAAGGCGCCCGACGCTTGGGGAGGGAGGGTGGCGTCGGGCGCCTTCGGCCCGACCGCACAGGCCGACAGGAGGGCGGCGGCCGATACGGCGGTCAGGATGGGGAGGGCACGGTTGATCATCAGGCGTCTCCGCTGCGGCCGGCGGGCGCCGGCGTGGGCGAGTCGGGGTCGTAGGGGTCATGCGGCGGCGTGCCGAAGGTGGTGGGCAGGTCGCGTTCCTTCTCCGGGGCCTTGGGCAGTTTGCCCGAAACCCAGCGCATCACGACGTAGAAGACCGGCGTGAAGATCAGTCCGAAGAAGGTCACGCCCAGCATGCCGAACACCACCGACACGCCCAGCGCCTGACGCATCTCGGCGCCGGGACCGGTGGCCAGGGCCAGCGGCAGCACGCCGAAGATGAAGGCGAACGAGGTCATCAGGATCGGGCGCAGACGCTGGCGGGCGGCCTGGATGGCGGCGTCGAAGCGGTTGAGCCCGTCGTTGTCCTCGCCCTGTTTGGCGAACTCGACGATCAGGATGGCGTTCTTGGCCGCAAGGGCGATCAGAACGACCAGGCCGATCTGGGTCAGGATGTTGTTGTCCATCCCGTTGATGTTCACCCCGACCATCGCGGCCAGGATACACATCGGCACGATCAGGATGACCGCCATCGGCAGGGTGAAGGCCTCATACTGGGCGGCCAGCACCAGGAAGACGAACACCACGGCCAGGACGAAGATCAGGGTGGCGGAGCTGCCGGCCTGCTTTTCCTGCAGGGCCAGGCCGGTCCACTCGTAGCTGAACCCTTCGGGCAGGGCCTGGGCGGCGATCTGCTCCATGGTGGTGAGGGCCTGACCGGACGAGACGCCGGGCGCGGCCTGTCCCTGCAGCTCGGCCGCCGGGAACAGGTTGTAACGGACCACGCGGACCGGGCCGGAGTCGTTCTTGAGCTGCGTCACCGACCCGATCGGCACCATGGCGCCCGAGGCCGACCGCACCTTGAAGTTGGCGATGTCGGCCAGGTCGTCGCGATACGCCGGCTCGGCCTGGGCGGTCACACGGAAGGTGCGGCCCAGGTAGTTGAAGTCGTTGACGTAGGTCGAACCCAGATAGGTCCCCAGCGTGTCAAAGACGGCCGAGGGCTGGACCCCCATCATCAGGGCGCGGTCACGGTCGACGTCGGCCGCGATGCGGGGCGAGCCGGTGTTGTACAGACTGAACACCTGCTGGACCTGTTCGGGCTGCTGGGCGGCGGCGCCCATCATGGCGAAGGTGGCCCCTTCCAGCGCCTTGAGGCCGGCGCCGGAACGATCCTGGATCATCATGGTGAAGCCGTTGCCGTTGCCCAGACCCTGAACGGCCGGGGGCGCGATCATGAAGATGGTCGCTTCCTCGATCACGCCGGTCGCGCCCGACAGGGCGCCGGCCAGGGCCGAAGCCGCCATTTCGGGCGTCTTGCGTTCGTCGAACTCGTCCAGGCGGATGAACATGGTCGCGGCGTTGGAGGCGGCCGAGAAGCTGGTGCCGTCCAGGCCGGCGAAGGCGGCCACGTCGGCCACGCCCTCGGTCTTGAGCGCGATCTCGACCGAGCGGTTCATGGCGGCCTCGGTGCGTTCCAGCGACGAGCCGGGCGGCAGTTGCACGACGCCGATCAGGAAGCCCTGATCCTGCTCGGGGATGAAGCCCCCGGGCGTGGCCATCAGGCGCCAGCCGGTCAGGCCCAGCAGGGCGACATAGACGATCAGCACGACGCCGACGGTGCGCACCAGGCGCGCGGTGACGCGACCATAGCGATCCGCCAGCCAGTCGAAGCCTTCGTTGAACTTGGCCCCGGCCCAGCCGACGTAGTGGGCGACGGTCCCCAGCGGGCCCTTCTTGCGCGCATGGGTGTCATGGGTCCTGTGCGGCTTGAGCAGCAGCGCGGCCATGGCGGGCGACAGGGTCAGCGAGACCAGTAGCGATATCAGCGCCGCAGAGGCGATGGTGACCGCGAACTGGCGGTAGAAGATGCCGGGGATGCCGGGCACGAAGGCGGTCGGCACGAACACCGCCGTCAGCACCAGGCCGATGGCGATCAGGGCCCCCGACACCTCCTGCATCGATTTGTAGGCGGCCTCCTTGGGCGTCAGGCCCTCGCGGATATAGCGCTCGACGTTCTCGACCACGACGATGGCGTCGTCGACGACGATGCCGACGGCCAGAACCAAGGCGAACAGCGACAGGGAGTTGATCGAATAGCCCAGCGCCAGTTGCACCGCGAAGGTGCCGACCAGGGCCACGGGAATGGCGACGATGGGGATGATGGCGGCGCGCCAGGTCTGCAGGAAGACCAGCACCACGATCACGACCAGCACGACGGCTTCGAGCAGGGTGTGCTCGACCGCTTCCACCGAGGCGGCGACGTATTCGGTCGGGTTATAGGGGATGGAGTATTTCATCCCCGCCGGGAAGGCGGCGGACAGGCCATCGACTTCCTGCAGCACCGCCTTGGCGGTCGACAGGGCGTTGGAGCCCGGCTGCTGGATGATGGCCATGCCCACGCCGCGCTGGCCCGAGAAGTAGCCGTTGATGCCGTAGTCCTGACTGCCGATCTCGACGCGTCCGATGTCGCGGACGCGGGTCACGCGACCCTGGGCATCGGTCTTGATGACCACTTCGGCGAACTGATCCGGATCGGTCAGGCGGCCCTGAACCTGCACCGGCAGCTGGAAGGCGGCGGCGCTGGTCGGATAGGGCGGCTGGCCGATGGCGCCGGCCGCGGCCTGGATGTTCTGGGCGCGCAGGGCAGCGACGATTTCGGGCGCCGTCAGGTCGCGCGCAGCGGCCTTGGCCGGGTCGATCCAGACCCGCATCGAATAGTTGCCGCCGCCGAAGACCTGGACCTGACCCACGCCATCAAGGCGCAGCAGGCGGTCGCGGATGGTCGAGTTGGCGTAGTTGCCCAGATAGTCGGTATCCAGATTGGGGTCATCCGACGTGAGGGCGACCAGCATCAGGAAGTCCGACGACTGCTTGTTCACCGTCACGCCGATCTGGCGCACCTGCTCGGGCAGGCGGGGTTCGGCCAAGGCGACCCGGTTCTGGACCAGCACCTGGGCCGTATCCAGGTCGGTGCCGGGCTTGAAGGTCACGGTGACGCTGACCACGCCGTCCGCGGTCGAGGACGACTGGAGGTACAGCATGTTCTCGACGCCGTTGACCTCCTGCTCGATCGGAGCGGCGACGGTTTCGGACAGGGTCTCGGCCGAGGCGCCGGGATAGGCGGCGCTGATGGCGATCTGCGGGGGTGCGATCTCCGGATACTGCGACAGCGGCAGCTGCGGCAGGGCGAAGGCCCCGATCAGGGTGATGAAGACCGAAATCACGATCGCAAAGATCGGTCGGTCGATGAAGAAGCGGGAGATATTCATGGATTATGATCCGGCCCTGCGGCCGCCCCCCTAACCGGCCGTGCCGGCGAAGGTGGCGGTCGAGGCGACGGGCGCCGAGGTGGTGGGCGCTTCGTTCTTTTGCTCGACGGGCTTGATCGTCCCGTTCTGCGCGGTGACCTTGGCGCCCGGCTGGGCGCGCTGAAGGCCATTGATGATGACCCGGTCGTTCGGAGCCAGACCGCCGCGTATGACGCGCAGGCCGTTGGCCAGCGGGCCCGTCTGGACCGGCTTGGCCGCGACCGTGCCGTCGGCGGCCACGACCAGGACCACGCGCATCGGACCGTTGGTCGAGATGGCCGAATCCGGCACCAGCATCGCCTGATAGGCGCCGCCGCCGGCCAGTTGGGCGTGACCGAACATGCCGGGCTTCAGGAAGCCGTCGGCATTGGGCACCACGGCCCGGAAACGGATCGTGCCCGAGGCCGAGTCGATGGCGTTATCAGTGAAGTCCAGCGTGCCGCTCCAGCGATAGTCGCTTTCGTCCTGCAGGCGGATGCGGATCGGCGAGGCGCCGCCCTTGCGGGCTTCGCGCTGGTATTTCAGCACCAGAGCCTCGGAACCTTCGAAGGTGAAGTAGATCGGCGCCGACGAGACGATGGTCGTCAGCACGTCGCCGGCCGACGAACCGCCGCCGACCAGATTACCCGGATCGACGCGACGGTCGGACACCTTGCCCGAAACGGGGGCGGTGACGCGGGTGAACTCCAGATCCAGCTGGCGGGCGCGGACGGCGGCCTGGGCGGCGGCCAGATTGGCCTGGGCGCCGGCCAGGGCGCCGCGCTGGGCGTCAACCTCGGCCTGGGACACGGCCTGCGAGGTCAGCAGCGATTCGCTGCGGGTCAGATTGGCACGGGCCAGGGTCTGCTGGGCTTCGGCCTGGGCGACCTGGGCGCGGGCGGCGGCCAGAGCGGCCTGGGCCGGGCGCGGATCGAGGGTGAACAGTAACTGACCGCGCCGGACGAACTGGCCGTCGCGGAAATGGACCGCCTGCACATAGCCGCCGACGCGGGCGCGAACGTCCACCGACTGGGTCGCCTCGAACCGGCCCGTGAACTCATCCCAGTCCACGACCTGTTGCGACAGGGGGGCGGCGACGGTCACTGGCGGCGCGCCGGGCGCGGGCGCCTGCTTGCCTTGCGAGCAGCCATAAAGGGCGCCCGTCAGCATGACGGACACCGCAGCAATCTTCAGCCTGCGCATCGGCGCAATCTCCCGGTCGGGGGGTTCTGTACAGACACGACTCGACGATAAGGGGAGGGTCGAGTCAACGTGTGGTGACTTAGTCGTTCACGGCGGCGCTTGTCAACGGGTGATGACAAATCCATATTGGGGCTAAGGTTATCACCATTCATACGATTAGGATCACGCATTGATCATGGTCTGCGGGCCCCGGCCCCGAAACGCCGCCGCCACCCGCGGGGCCATTCTGGAAGCGGCCACATGCCGCTTTGTCAGCCATAGCTATGACGACGTGGGCATGCGCGACATCGCCCGCGACGTCGGCGTCGATCCCGCGCTGATCAGCCGGTATTTCGGGTCCAAGGAAGAGCTCTTTTCGGCTGTACTCGAAGGCTGTCAGGGCCGTAACGAGATGCTGGAAGGAGATCGCTCCGGCTATGGCGAGCGGGTGGCGCGCGAACTGGTCTTCGGCGAGGGGCAGCCTGAAAAGCTGCGCGCCCTGCTGATCATCCTGCGTTCGATCGGCTCGGCCAAGGCGGTCGAGGTGGTGCGGGCGTCGGCGGGCGAGCGGTTCTTTGATCCCTTTGCAGTGTGGATCGGCGGTGAAGACGCGGTCGTTCGCGCACGGCTGGCCGCCAGCGTCATCATGGGCTTTGCCGTGAACCGCGAAGTGACCGGCACCCACAATCTGTCGCCCGAAGAATGCGAACGCCTGTGCAGCCGTCTGGCTGTCACACTGCAGGGGTTCATCGACGGCTGATCAGTCCGCCATTGACACCCTGCAAAGGAAAACAGGAATAATCGGGCGGAAGTCCAGGCCAGAGCCGGACGGGGACGGTTTCTGTTATCATGGTGATGCCTGCCGAGCGTGATGCGACCGTCACCGGACCGGTCCCGCGCCTGCGTATCCTGCTGGTTGACGATGAGCCGCTGGCGCGGGCGCGAATGCGTGTGCTGCTGGACGGTCGCGAGGATATCGTCATCGTCGGAGAGGCCGGGGACGCCGCAACCGCGTCGGAACTGATCGAGGCGGTGAATCCGGATCTGCTGTTGCTGGACATCGAGATGCCCGGGCAGGACGGGCTGAGTCTGGCGCAGACACTGCGAGCCCGGACCGAGATCGGCGTTGTCTTCGTGACCGCCCACTACGAATTCGCTGTCGTCGCCTTTGAGATCGATGCGATCGACTATCTGTTGAAGCCGGTCGATCCCGGAAGGCTGGCCACAGCATTGGTCAAGGCACGCCGGTCGCGCCCCGCAATGGAGCCGTCGCCGACCCCGGCGAGGTCTGCGGAAAATGACTACGCCAACACCCTGTGGGTTCAGTCGCGCGGCGGGCTGGTGGGCATACCCCTCAGCACGATCGAATGGATCGAGGCGGCGCGCGACTATGTCCTGCTACATACGGACAGTCGGGCCCACATCCTGCGTGCGACCATGACAGGGCTGGAGCGGCAGCTTGATCCAGCCCTGATGGTTCGGGTCAGTCGCTCGGCCTTTGTGCGACGCGACGCGATCGTCGGCCTGACGCCGCATGGGCGCGGCGGGCTGGTGGTCATCCTGGCCGGGGGCGGGGGTGTGAAGGTTGGGGCGACCTTTGTGGCCGGCATCGGTCGGCAGTTTGCAAACGTCTAAAAATCCTTTGTAGAATTTTCGTCGCGGTTCGCTGGTTTCCGGGCGGCAATCATTGTGTGTTGGCGTCAGTTTTGGAGCCGGTCACGCCGTGAAGATTCAAGCCATTCTCTCCATCGATATCGAAGCGGACGACGTCCGCGACGTTCACTATCACAAATCGCGCCTGGAACGGGCGCTGAACGAGCTGAAGGTTCAATATCCCACGACGCAGCTGGTGCTGAAGACGCGGCGCCCCCGGGTGGCGCCTCGCGCTGCGCCGCCGCCGAAGCTGGGCGAAGGCTTTGAACTGGTCAGGGTCAAGTATGTCGGCTGACCGGGAGATCTTCCAGGCGCACCGCGGATCGCTGGCGCGCACCCTGGCGCATATGCGCCAGACCTATGCTGACATCACGCTGACAGAAATCGTGACGTTCCTGACCATCGTCGAGAACGAGGGCGTCACTGTTTCCGGGCTGGCCCGCCTCTGCGGCTTCACCGAAGCGACGGCGTCGCGCACGATCCGGGGCTTGGCCCCTGCTGAGATGCCGGGCGCTCTTTCACCTTCGCGTGGGCTGGTTCACCTGATGCGCGGCCCCACCGAAAACCGGTCGCGTCACGCGTTTCTGACGCCCAAAGGCCGCGGTCTGGCGGTCGCCTTGGATGAATTGATGGCCGTTCCCCCCATTGCCGCCAGTGTCGCAGGGGCCGGGACCCAGGCCGCAGCGTAAGCCATTTCACAAAGCGTTCGTGGCAACTCTGACGCCGAACCGTTGCTCGTCTGGTGCAAAGGCGCGGCGGCTCTGTCCGTGCGCTGGATCGCGGCAAGCGACCGATTTCCACCATGCCTTTCGTGGCGGATCAGAGCGGTAGCAACGACGGCGTTATGGCTAGCCAACGTGGACCTTTGCGTTCGTGAATCCGGGATGAAATCATCCAGGGGGTGGAACGACACGCGCGCGAGGGCGGGTTCGACGTCGAGCTGCCGCTGCCGCTCGAGCATGGAATAGGCGTCGCTTATTTGCAGGTTCGTCTGATTTTGGTCCGCTAGGGCGCAAATCGGTCGGGCCGCCATCCCTGTAATCGTTGAACGCAGACAAGGCGAAGCTCCTGAAAGAGGAGTTTCTGATCCATGTCCCCCCGTTCCGCAGGCCCCCGTCTGACCGCCGTTCTGATGGCAACCACCGCGCTGGCCGGCGCACCTGCGCTGTTGATCGCTGGCGAAGCACGCGCTGTCGACGAGTGCGGAGCGCCTGTCGCGGGCGTGGTCAACTGCGCCCAGGCTGATGGCCCCTATGCAGGCGGTATCGCCTATGTCGCCTCGGGACCGCTGACCGTGAACCTTGAGGCCGGGACCGCAGCGGCCAGGGTTGAGTTGATGGGCGACGGTCTGGGCGCGCTGACGCTGAACGCCCCGGGAGCCGATATCGGCGACACAGCGACCCATGTGGGCGTTCTGGGGATCCATTCGGCCACGCCGACGTCGGGGACGACCAGCCTGGTTCTCGGCGATGTCACGGCCGGCGCGTCGGCAGGTCAGGGCGTCATCGTCATGGGCGCTTACGGCGTCGATATCAGCGCCGACACCATCACGGCCGGTCATCGCGGCATCAATATCGCGCCCGGAGGAGCGCCCGGCGCGGGCGGCGATGTGCGGATCGCCTTCAACCGAATGGATGTGAACAGCGCCGGGGGCGGCGCGGGCGTGACGGGCGAGAGCTTCGGTGACGCCTCCATCCTGTTTGGAGACATGAATGTCACCGGCGAGCTGACGCGTGGCCTGAGTTTCAAGAGCCACGGCGACATGGTCGTGCGCGGTACGTCGATCACAACCAGCGGCGGCGTTAGCGGGGCCAACTATCTGGAGGTTGGCGGCGATCTGAACCTATTGATCGAAAGCATCACAACTACGGGCGCCGGGGCAGCCGGTCTGGTGGTGGGAGCGAACGGCGCAGGCGAGGGACCCGGAAATTTTGACGTCAATCTGGGCAGTGTGACGACGAACGGCGCAGACGCCACCGGCGTGTCCGTCATGAACGCGGGCCAGGTCAACGTCAGCGTCGGCAGCGTCAGGGCGCTGGGCGGCGGCAATGGCGTGATCGCCCATGGTGATATGGGGGTCTATGTTCTGGCGGCTGAGGTCGAGACCCTGCTGGGCGATGGCATCGACGTGCAGGCCGATCTGGGTCAGGCCTTCGTCGAGGCGGGTATGATCAAGGTCGATGGCGACGACGCCTTCGGCATCCGGTACAGCGCGCGGGACGGCGGCCAGGTGACGGCGACCCGGATCGAGACAACGGGCGATGGTGGTTACGGTCTGCACGCCCAGGCTCGTAACGCCTTCTCCGCCAGCATCGACTCCATCGAGACGGCGGGGGTGGGCGCGACGGGGCTGTATGTTCGCGCGACCGGCGCCATCCAGATTTATGCGGGGGACATCACGACCCATGGTGCTGAATCAGGCGGCCTGAATATTCGCGGCGCAGGCGACACCGCGCTGATCTCGGTGGAGGCGATCGAAACCTTTGGGGCCGGTTCGCACGGCGCGGCGGCGATTCAGGAAGGCGGGGGCGCCCTGACGCTGGAACTCGGCACGGTGCGCACGCACGGTGAAAGCTCGATCGGCGTGATGGCCGATCTCTCGACTCTACCAGCGCTGGCGGGTGAGGGCGCGGCCCTGCTGACGGTGAAGGCCGGGAGCGTGCACACGTCCGGCGACGGCGCACAGGGGGTTATAGCCGCCGCGCATGCGGCCGACGTGGTGGTCGATCTGGGTCATGTTGAAACCGAAGGCGACGACGCGGCCGGGGTCACTGTCTACGGAAACCAGAACGTCGATGTGAAAGTTGAAACCATCGTCACGGCCGGCGACAACAGCGCCGGTCTGGTACTCGATACGCCGGAAGCGACGGTCACTGTGCTTTTGGGACAGGTCACGACCAAGGGCGAGGGCAGCAGCGGCGTGGCCATGGCCGAGGATCGACTGGCCGACACCATCACCCTGATCGCCGGTTCCATCGCTACCCAGGGCTATGACGCCTATGGCCTGGCTCTCGAGGCGGTCGAGACGTTGACGGTCGAGGTGGGAAGCATTTCGACCACGGGCGACTTCGGCATGGGCGCCGTGCTGGGCTCCAACACCCTGACGGAAGACATCGGCATAGCGGCTTATGTCGACTCCATCGAAACGGCGGGATTCGCCGCCACGGGATTGTTTGCCCGCACGACCGCAGGGGTCGAAATCGGCGTCGATGAGATCTGGACGAGTGGCGATCACGCCTATGGCGCCCAGGTCAACGCCAACGGCGGTGCGATGGCGCTGGGCAAGGTGACGACGAAGGGGCAGGAGGCGGTCGGTGTCTATCTGAACGCGGGCGAGGCCGATTTCGACCTTCAGCTCGGCGAGATCTCGACCGGAGGCGCGGATGCGACGGGCGTGGTCGTCAACGCCCAGGGCGACGTCAGCGCCGAGATCGGCAAGGTGCTGACCGCATGCGACAACGCCGTTGGCGTGTCGATGGAAGTGGCAGGGACGTTGAACCTGTTGCTGGGTCAGATGCGCACCGAGGGCGACAACGCCCATGGCCTGTCGGTTCTGGCGCAGGGCGCCGATATCGATCTGGTCGGGCAGGTCTGGACCCACGGTGACGCGGACGCTGTGCGTATCACTGTCGAGGAAGATCTGAGGATCGATTTCGGCGGGGGTGTGCGCGCCGATAGCGGGACGGCCGTTCGGCTGGCTTCCGGTGGCGCGATGACGGCGGCCGTCGCTGCGGGGGCCGTGGTCCACGGCCGCGACGCAGGCTTTGATCTGGACGCCGCGGGCGGCGTGACGCTGGAGAATGCGGGCCACATCGCGTCGGACACTGATCTGGCTGTCCTGGTTCAGAACGGCGCTCTGACCTTGAATAACACCGGCCGAATTACGGGCCGGGTCGTCAGCCTGGACGACAACGCCGGCGATACGATCGAGAACGCCGGCGAGTTCGTGGCGCGGGGCGTCAGCGACTTTGGCGGTGGCGAGGACGTGTTCCGCAACCTGTCGGGCGGGGTGTTCACCTTGCTGGAGCCACAGACGGCCGGCTTGCGGCTGGCCGCAGCGGCGGCGCCCGTCGAAACAGCGCTGCTGGGCCTGGAGCGGTTCATCAACGCCGGGACGGTCAGTCTGGTGAACGGAGTGGCGGGCGACAACCTGACGATGGACGGCGTGTTCGTGAACCAGGCCGGGGGCGTGCTGCAGCTGGATCTGGACACGACCGGAGCGACGGCCGTGGCCGATACGCTGGATATCGGCTCGCTGGACGGCGACCTGACGGTGCAGCTGAAGGTGAAGGGACAGGGCGTGATCGGCGATGCCGGCGTGACCCTGCTGAAATCCGGCGGATCCCAGGTGGGCGACGAACTGACGGTCCAGTCGCTGGACGGCAGCTTCGTCGCCTATACGGTGGCCTATGACGCGACGTCGGGCAGCTATGGCCTGATCGGCGATCTGGCGGTTCAGGCCTATGAGCCGACCAAGGTCGCCACGGGCGCCCAGGCCCTGTGGCGGCGCGGGGCGGACGTGGTCTCGGCCCGCCGGGCCCAGATCCGCGACGATCAGTCGACGGCCCATCGCGACGCGGGCAAGGCCAGCGTCTGGGTGCAGGCCTTCTCGGGCAGCGAGGACGTGTCGGCCCACCGACAGTTCGACTTCAACAACAGCCCGACCACCGCGAACCTGAACCACGAGATCCGGACGCAGGGGGTCCAGATGGGCGCCGACGTCCTGCTGCCGTTCGGCGGCGGCGATCTGGTGCTGGGCGCCTCGGGCGGGCTGGGTCAGGTCGAGCAGACCTTTGACGGCAATGGCGATGTGTCCGAGTTCGACAGCGTCTCGCTGGGCGCCTACGCCCAGTGGTTCATGGGGCCGTGGTCGGTCGGGGCCATGGTCAAGCATGAGGACCACGACCTGACCTATCGCTGGACCTCGGCCGACCTGCGCGACGAGGCGGGCGGCGAAACCTGGGGCGGCCGGGTCGAGGCGGCCTGGCGGGTACAGACCGCGGACGGCCTGTTCATGGAGCCGGCGGCCTCGCTGTCGGTCAATGAAACGGACCTGGACGGCGTCACCGGCGACGCGGGCGACGTGGCGTTCGGTTCGACCCGCAGCGTGCTGGGCCGGGTTGGGATGAAGGCCGGCTTCGCCCGCCGGGTGAACGGCGTGACCGCCCAGCCCTATCTGGGTCTGCACGGTGTCCGGGAGTTCGACGGCCGCAACGTCTCGCGCCTGACCTTCGGCGGCGATGTCTTCACGGTGAAGGACACGGGCGAGGAAGCCTGGCTGGAAGGCGTGATCGGGGTGAACGTCGCCACGCCGTCGGGTCTGGGCGTCTTTGTTCAGGCCGAAGGTCTGACGGGTGGACGCGGCGGTCACGCCCTGCGGATCGGCGCCCGCTACAACTGGTAGGCAGCGCGTAGAGCTGGATCGCGAGCGGCCCCGTCATGATGGCGGGGCCGTTTCGTCATGCCGATCAGGCGGCCAGGCGGAACTCGGCCGCTGGCGACGGGGCGGCTGTGAGGGCGGCGTGGAACTCGTCCCACAGGGCGTCCTCGTCAGAGTAGCGGGCGCTGGCGGCGGCGCTGATGACGTCGACGACCTGCTCTTCCAACCGATCCCAGATGACGGCCAGATCAGAGGCCCCGGCGGCTTCGCACGGGACGATCATATAACGGTCGGACAGGGTCTGGCGGGCCATGGATAAGGTCTCCTGAAGCGATTGTCTCTTGCTGATGATGAGAAGATGCGACAGCATTGCGTCAGTTTCGGACGTATGTTTGCAGGATCGCACCGATGCGCCACGACAAGGCGGTTATGGTCATCGAACTGGCGCGCGGCATGGCAGCCAGCGCCGAGGGGCTGACGCTGGATGAAATGGCGGCCCAGCTGCGGGTGGGTCGCCGCACGGTCGAGCGTATGCGCGACGCGGTGCTGATGCTGTTCCCCCAGGTGGAGGAGGTGTCGGACCCGCCGACCAAGCGCTGGCGCATCCGGGGCGGCCTGTCGGGGTTCGAGCAGGCGCCGACCGCGACCGAGATGCTGGAGCTGTCGAAGGCGGCGCAGGCCCTGCGCGCGGCGGGGGAGTCGGCGCGTGCGGCGGCGCTGGAGGGGTTGGAGCGCAAGGTCAAGGCGGCCATGCGCTCGACCACGCTGAACCGGCTGGCGCCTGATCTGGAGGCGCTGGTGCGGGCCGAGACGATCGCCGTTCAGGCTGGACCACGCCCATCGGCGGACGAGGCGGTGCTGGCCGAAATCCGGGGTGCGGTGCTGTCGCAGCGCCCGTTGGAGTTTCTGTATTCCCGCCCCGGCGCCGAGGCGCGCACCCGTAGCGTGGCGCCCTGCGGCCTGATGTTCGGGCGGGCCAACTATCTGGTGGCGGCGGACCGTGAGAGCGGGCGCATCCAGACCTTCCGCCTGGACCGCATGACCTCGGTTGTGGCGGGGCAAGGGGTGGCGACGCCGCCAGCCGATTTCGACCTGGGCGCCTTCGCCAGCCAGTCATTCGGCATCTATCAGGACGAGATCGAGGAGGTGGTGCTGAGCATCGCCCCCGCAGGCGCGGCCGAGGCGCGCGGCTGGCGCTGGCATCCGACGCAGACGATCGAGGACCAGCCGGACGGGGCGGTGGTGGTGCGGTTCCGCGCCTCGGGCATGCGCGAACTGGCGTGGCACCTGTTCACCTGGGGCGACCAGGTGACGATCGAGGCGCCCCAGCGGTTGAAGGCGGTCATGGCCGGGGAACTGGCCGCCGCCCAGCGCGCTCTGGACCGGGCCGACGCCTGAACCGATCCGCGCCGCAAGCCTGACCGAAACG
Organism: Brevundimonas sp.; assembly: GCF_004210735.1. Taxonomy (GTDB): domain Bacteria; phylum Pseudomonadota; class Alphaproteobacteria; order Caulobacterales; family Caulobacteraceae; genus Brevundimonas. The sequence goes on along the minus strand of NZ_SDZL01000040.1, from coordinate 2,499 downwards.
TAAGGTGACGCTGGCGGGGGCAGGGTCTAGCACCTTGGACCACGCCGTTCCGGAGCCACCGATGCGAATGATCGCGCCTGTCCTGTCCCTGACCCTGCTGGCCGCCTGCGCCTCGGCGCCCGCCCAGGATCGCAGGGTGATCAGCGCGCCCGATACGGTCGCGGTGACGGTGACGCGGGATGCGGACCGCTGGACCGCCGATTTCCAGCTGAACGACGACGCCCCCGTCTGGGCCTTCTTCGATTCGGCGCTGCTACGCGAGACGCGCCAGCCCTGGCGCCCGGCCTGGTGGCGGGTCGAGACGCCCGGCGTGGTGCTGGAACGCCAGGGCGACTACGACATCCTGCGGTCCGTGGACGGAGGGCCGTTGCCGCGCGGTATCCGGATCGTCATGCAGCCGCGCGCGGGTGATCTGGAGGCCGCCTATGATCCGGCGCTGGTCTTCTCTAACGGGGCGGTGGCCCTGTATTCCGAGCAGTTCAACCTGATCCCCCTGCCGTCGATAGAGGCGGCGCGCGCCTTGCCGTCGGACCTGAACGGGCAGGAGACACCGGGCGGCCCATCCGTCGTCACCTGGCGCGATACGGCGGGGCCGGTGCTGTTCAAGGGCGCGCGCCAGCCGGTGGCGACCGAGCGCGAGGCCAGCACCTATGTATTGTTCGGCGACGTGCCGATCCAGCAGGGACGGGGCGTGACCACGGCCATGGATCCCGGCCTGCCGACCTGGCTGAGCGAGCAACTGACCGCCTTCACCCCGCGCGTGATGGACTATTACACCACACGGCTAGGGGCGGCCGAGACCCGGCCGCCGATGGTCATGGCCGACTGGAGCGGGCCATCGTCCGGCATGACCAGCATGGGCGGAAGCGTCCTGCCCGGCCTGATCACCATGAGCTTCGAGGGCGAGGGTGTGATGCAGGCTTCGGCGCCGGTGCTGGCCCGCGCCTATTGGTTCATCGCCCACGAGGCGGCGCATTTCTGGATGGGGCAGAACGGCTTGGTCTATGAGTTCAGCCGCGACGCCTGGATCACCGAGGGCGGAGCGGACCTGATGGCCTTGCGCGCGATCAAGGCGATCGAACCGGATTATGACGATCGGGCGGAACTGCAAAAGGAAGTGGATGACTGCGTGCGGCTGGCGACTGGCAAGGCGGTCGCCACAGCCGAGGGGCGGGGCGAGCACCGGGCCTATTACGCCTGCGGGGCCGTGTGGTCGCTGGCCATGGAGTCGGCAAGCCGGCGTGGCGGCCGGGGCGACTGGTTCGACATCGTGCGCCACTTCCGTGAGGCCAATCGCGATGACGGTATTCTGACGCGCGCTGAATGGCTGGCGGAGCTGACGCGGATCACCGGTGATACCGCCGCGTCGGACCGGATCGCCCGGATGCTGGACACCGGCGTGGCCGACCCCTCATCAGAACTTGCGCGCCTGTTCGATCGGACGGGCGTGGCCTATCGACTGACGGCGGGGCGCGTGACGCTGGAATAGCCGTCGCACTCGTCAATTTTGATGAGGATCAAGGCCGATCGACCCGCTCGGGCGTTTCTGTGCAGCGAGCGATAGGAGGCCGTCATGAGCTATGCTGCGCTGGTCGTCTATGTGGACGACGAACCCGACAATGAGGCGCGGATCGCCTTGGGCTGCGAGCTGGCGCGGATCTGGGACGCCCATCTGATCGGCGTATCCGGCTGCGAGGAGGTGGCTCCGCTCAGCGACGCCTATGGCGCGGGCATCCTGATGGGCGAGGTCGTCGCCGTGCGTCAGGAGCGCGCCGAAAGAGAGTTGGCCGCGGCCGAGACGCGCTTTCGCGCCCTGACGAAAGCGATGGATGTCGTTGCGGAATGGCGGTCCGACGTGGGGCCGCCGACGCCGGTGGCGCTGCGTCATGCGCGGTCGGCGGACATGCTGATCGTCGGGCGGGACGCGGGGACCGCTTCGCCCTGGCGCGCGCCCAACGCGGCCGATCTGGTGATGCGGGCGGGGCGTCCGGTGCTGATCGTGCCGCCCAATCCGGCGCGCCCGCCGGTGGGCAGTCCGGCGGTGGTGGCCTGGACCGACAGTCGCGAGGCGCGCCTGGCTGTGCAAGCGGCCCTGCCGCTGTTGCGGGCGGCGTCAAAGGTCACGGTGGTCGAAATCGCCGAGGCGGAGGGCGTGGAATCCGCCCGTCTGCATGTCGCCGACGTGGCGGCCTGGCTGCTGCGGCACGGCGTAAAGGCCGAAGGCTTGGCCAAGGTCCAGGACGACCGCTCCACCGGCCGTCGCCTGCTGGACTGCGTCGGCGAGACGGAGGCGGGCCTGCTGGTCAGCGGCGCCTGGGGCCATAGCCGGATGCGCGAATGGATCTTCGGCGGTGTGACGCAGACCCTGCTGACGGAAAGCCCGGTGGCGCTGCTGCTGGCGCATTAGGCGAATGGATAGGGGCTCACCGACTTCGACCAGTCGTCCACGGTCAGGGCGCGGCCCAGCGGGGGTTCGGCGCGTTCGGCGCAGGGGTGGCG